>DATKEE010000297.1:0-5495 GCA_035544555.1 Candidatus Methylomirabilota bacterium | reverse complement strand
CCCAGCCAACCCGAAATCCGGTCATCACCTCGTCGAAGATCAACAACGCCTCATTCTCCCGGGTGATCTCCCGCAGAAACTCCAGAAACCCGGTCGGCGGCGGCTCATCGAACAAGTGCAACGCCTCGTCATCCGTTCTGGCGGCCGGCACCGGCGCCTCGTCCGGCAGATACAATCCGGCGTTCGCCGGCACGGGCTCCAGAATGATTCCCGCGATCTGTCCGGGATTCGCCTCGAACGCCGCCTCCACCGCCTCCGGATCATTGAACGGCACCACGATCGTGTGCTGCGTAAACGCCGCCGGCACACCCAGGCTGTCGGGATGCCCAAACGTCAACGCCCCCGAACCCGCCTTCACCAGCAGCGAATCCACGTGCCCATGATAACATCCCTCGAACTTGATGATCTTGTCCCGCCGCGTGAACCCGCGCGCCAGCCGGATCGCCGACATCGTCGCCTCTGTCCCTGAATTGCACATCCGCACCTTCCCAACCGACGGCACCGCGGAACAGATCAACCTCGCCATTCGCACCTCGAGCGGGTTGGGAATTCCAAAGCTCGTCCCGCGTTCCGCCGTCGTCTTCACCGCCTCGATGATCCGCGGATGCGCGTGCCCGAGGATGGCGGGCCCCCAGGTGCCGACGTAGTCGATGTATTCATTCCCATCGATGTCCCGCACGCGGGCGCCCTTCGCCTGATCCACAAAGAAGGGATGCCCCCCCACGGCTCGAAAAGCGCGAACAGGCGAATTCACCCCGCCGGGAATGTAATTCAATGCCTCGGCAAACAGGGCTTCCGATCTTTCGCGCGACACCATGGCCACACCCTAGCGGCCCGGTCGTTCCATCGGCAAGGCGGATTGCCGCTCGAACAGCAGGAACAATCCCGCGCCAGCCCGACCCGTCTCACAGACCATGTTTTAACTACCCCGGCTGGGTGTCCCGCCTTCAGGCGGCCCATGGCGCGAACCGTCCGAAGGCGGCGCACAAAACTCCTCTCGTCGATCCCATGAAGGTCTTTCAAACACGCTCTCAGTAAATCCACGAACCGCGCAATCCTGGCGCGCAGGCGATTCCACTGTGATAAACGGTGAAGCGCCCGGATGGGGTATAACCAAACCGATTGCCGTAACTTCCTCGCCGTCCCACCACGATCACATTGGGCGAATAGTGTCCGCGGATCGTGCGATGGGAATACAGGTCCGCATGACCCCAGGTGCTCAACGTGGGTCCGGTACCGCGCACGAGACGGTAATAATCCCTCGAACTCTCCGGAAACACGATCACGTCATTCCGGGCAGGATTCAGCCGTCGGGAATACAGCGCGGAACCCGGCTCCGCCCAACCCATCGAGTCCTCCGGATTGAACACCGCACGCTCCACTGCCCCGACCGTCTCCTGCACCAGGGTTTCACCTGTCCTTTCGATCGACTGTTCCAGACGTTCGCCCCAGGTCTCGACCACGCCGGCCAGCTCCAGCGATCCTGCCTGCTCCCGCTCGGCGGCGTCGGCTTCAGCCAGCAACAGGTCCTGGCGTTGCATCGCGGCCGCCGCCAGCAATTCCTCCGAATGGTTGGATTGTTCCTCCAACGCTTGCAGCCGCCGGCCCAGGGACGCGGCTTCGCGGTGCTCCATCGGGGAAAGGACCTCGAATTCATCCGCCACCTGATATCGGTCACGGATCTCCGCCGGCAGAGCCGCCATTTGATCCCATAACCACCGGGCGTGATCCAGTCGATGCCCGATCCAGCGGCCTCGCGTCTCATACACACCCAGGGCAATTTCCCGGGAGGATGTCGCGTGCGTGGCTGCGGCCAGGTTCAGTTGCAGCCGCTCGAGCCGGTCCTCAATCCGAATCAACTCAGCCTCCACGTCCGCGGCCAGCGCCCGAAAGGCTTCCTTCGCCTCGGTCGATGCCTCCTCCGTTCGCGCGTGTTCCCGGCGCTGCTCAACGAGAAACAACGCGCCTGTCGCCAAAAGCACGCCCAGCACCGCACCCGCGATCCAACGCGCCCGGGGAAAACGCCTCACGAACGAAGCCGCGGGGATCCGTGCGGTCTTCTTCCCCGCGGGATCGACAGCTTGCGGATGGGTGGACGTGTCCGTTGTCATCGTCAGTTTCGCGGCCGGGAACGGTTGGGAGAACGCTCTTACCTATGCCCCATCTCCCGTCAAAACGCCAGCGCTAAGCCACAGCGACCAGACGGGACAAAGCAATCCGTTATAGCCATCGCAAACTCCCGGACGGTCCCCGGCCCACTCACCCCCTTGTGATGAACGCTTCGCCGGCGACTCCGGTCGGGATTGTCCCACCAAGACCTGGAACCAGATCATTCCCTCCGCACGCCAAAGTGATGGAGCACGTTCCGCATCAGCGCCTGAAACTTGGGATCCGCGTGCAGCGCCCAACCCGATCCAATCGATCCGGCGTTGAATACCCGCCCGCCCTCCGGTCGCTCCCAATAAATCATCTCGCCGCCCTGATCGTTCGCCGGCTTGATCGGCCGGAAGAAATAGTCGAACGCCGCGCCGCCGATCTTCCACGGAATCACCCCGTTCGCCAGCCGCACCATTCCCTCCGGATCTCCGGGAACCGCCTGCCCCTCCGGCGAGGGTTGCTCCTGCAGTGCCGCGAGTGTCGAGAGTCGCACATCGATCTCATGCCCGTTCGCTCTGGGTAATCCCCCGTCCGGCGCCTGCCCGATGGCTTCCCCCTCCATGACACCCACCTCCTCGGGCTCCCGAAACAGGAAATGATCCGCCCGCCCGACGTGATACGGTCCGAATTGCCTCGGGTCGCCCTGATTGTTCCACCCCAGCGTTTCCAGTCCGATCAACCGCCATCCCGGAGAACCGCACTCCCGCAAAAGCCCGCCGCGCCGGCCGTCCTGGCTGTGCCAGCATTCCCCCCGGCGCGACGCCGGCAATTGATCCCCGGGCGCATCCACCTTGCGACATTCCAGAACCGTTCCCTCCTCGTTGAAACTGACGCGCCAAAACAGCGAATTGCCCGACAAACAAATCACGTTGCCCCCGCGCCCCAGGTATCGATCGAGCCCGTCATACATCGGCTCCGACCAATATTCGCTGTGTCCATTGATGAGGACAACCTCGTGATCGCCCAACCGCCCGGGATCGCGATGCAAATCCAGATCCGTGACAACCTCGAACCGGTAACCCGCCCGCTCCAGCCACACCTGCGCAAACCGCTCCGCGCGCATCAGGTGACTGTAATCGGTCGGCCCGCCATACAACACGTAGGGTCCCGCCGCCGGCCATGGCATCCGCAACCCAACCTGATACGTCCCCTGCCCCGCGGCGCGCGCCCGGTAGAAATTGAATGCCGGCGGATCACCCGGCGAATTCGTCGTGCCTCCCGTGCCAAACACCTGCTTCAACCCGGCGGAGGTTCTCCCAAACGGCGTCCCGCTGTAGGCGCGCCACGTGTTCGTCGCCGCCAGCACCAGGATCGGCGCCGGTCGCGCCCGCCGGGCCCGCCGCACAATGAACGTCACGTGCTGAAGATGCGTCTCCCCCTCCCACTCAAATCGCAGCCGCGCCACATACAGGCCGGAGCGTGCCGTGCCCGGCAATCGATACGAATGCGTCACCCGCCAGCCGCAATCATACAGATCATCCGAAGCCAGCCGCAGTCCGTGCCCGCGCCCGGCATCCCGGGAGGGCTCGTAGTCATCGAATCTCGGCACCGCCGCGTCAAAGGACGGTCCGCCGATCATCCAGGTCGCGTGATTGATGATCGTTCCGTGCCTGCGATGGCGGGATGCATCCGCCACCCGCGCTCCGCGCTCCTCCGAAAACGTCCAGCACCCGGCCACGTCGTGCCCCCGCGCGGGTGTCAGTCCCCGATCCTCGAAACGCCGGCGAACCGCGGTTGCCGGAAGCGCGCGCCCATAAACCACAGCCATCGCCAGATCGCCATCCAGAAAATCATCCGCCCGGCCTGACACGCCGGCCGCCCCCAACCGCAACGGCACGCCGGCGGGCGCGCCCACCCTCGCCCCCTCCGGCAGTTTCCATGCACCAACCTCCCCGCCATCCAGGTACAACGCCACGTCACGCCTCTCCCTTGTCGCCATGACATGATGCCACCTGCCCTTCTCCAATCGCCCGTCGGGACCGTCGAACAACCGTTCAGGTTGAAATCCGCCACCCTCTCCGAGATACAGCGAAACTCCGCCCAGTTCATTCTGGAACAATCCCACGCCGCAGGCATCCGGCGCATCATACCGCGTGATGAGCCCCGCCCGGGCCATCCCATTCCACGGCCGCAACCAGCACTCCAGACTGAATGCCTCCCCCCACTCGCCGGGCTCCCCGCCCACGTGGACGTACGATCCCGGATGAATCGCCTGCAACTCCGGCTCGCGAATCGGGAACTCATGTAACACTTCATCGCCGCGAGGATCATCCACCTCCAATCCCAATCGGCAGACGGACATCCGGTAAGGCACCGTCGCGCTCACGCAGAAATGGATTGTCTCCCCCGCGGCCACGCTTTCCTCCAACGCATACGCGTGCACCCCTGTCACCCTCATCTCCCGATGCGCCGGCCTGGTGTCCTGTGAAAGTTCGGCGCCCGCCAGTGACAGGACCTGCCAGTCGATGGCCGATGCGGTGGCCAGTCCGGTGGCGGTGGTCTGAAGAAATCGACGACGCGTCGGATGCCGGTCCTTGCTGGGATTCACGCCGGCCAGCCTAGCCGGCGCATCACCCGCGGAAAAGCCCGAACCATCTGCTCATCCGCACTCGACTCTGGAAAACCCCTCCCTCCCTCCCTATGCTCCCCCCCATGAATCAATCCTCGCCGCTCGCCAATCAAGTCGCCCTCATCACCGGCGCCAGCAGCGGCATTGGCGCCGCCGTCGCGAAATCCCTCCATGACGCCGGCATGCAACTCGTCCTCACCGGGCGGCGCGTCGAACAACTCGAGGAGGTCGCCCGATCCGCCAAAAACGCCGCCCTCCTTCCCGGAGACATAACCGATCCCGCCCTTCCGGACCGCCTCATCGCCCTCGCGCTGGAACGATTCGGCCGTTGCGATGTCGTGTTCAATAACGCAGGCGTCATCGACGTGGCCCCGATCGAGGAGACCGACGTGGACCGCGTCTGCCGCATGGTGCGCGTCAACGTCGAGGCGGCGTTTCGACTGGCCTACGTCGCGCTCAAACACTTCAAGAAACAGAACACCGGCCACCTGCTCAACACGTCGAGCATCCTGGGGACGAAGGTGCGGCCCAACGCCGGCGCTTACGCCGGAACCAAGTACGCCATCGAGGCGCTCTCGGAGGCCCTGCGCATGGAACTCGCCGGCACCCCCATCCGCGTCAGTTGCATCGAACCCGGTCTCGTCCTCACCGGGTTGCACAGGGACTGGAAGGTCCACCCCACCAAGGCGCTCAACATCCCCAATCCCCTGCGGCCGGACGATATCGCCCGCGCCGTCCGGTTCATTCTGGAACAACCCCCGCACGTCAG
>DATKEE010000296.1:0-3080 GCA_035544555.1 Candidatus Methylomirabilota bacterium | reverse complement strand
CCGACAGCCTGGGTGTGCCGGCGGCGTTTACGCAGCACACGATCGTGGTGCCGTTCAATGATCCGGAGGCGGTGGAGGCGGCGTTCGAGGCGAATCCCGGACAGATCGCGGGAATCATTCTGGAGCCGGTGCCGGCCAACGCCGGATTGTATCTGCCGGACGAGGCGCCGGTGCCGGCCGCAAGACCGGATGACGAGGCGTTGCACTTGTTCGATGAACCGCCGCCGATGGGGTTTCTGGAGTTTCTGCGCGAGATCACCCGGGAGAATGAGGCGTTGTTGATCTTCGACGAGGTGATGACCGGATTTCGGGTTGGCTGGGAAGGGGCGCAGGGTCGCTTTGGCATCACGCCGGATCTCAGTTGTTTCGGAAAGATCATCGGGGGCGGCCTGCCGGTGGGCGCGTTTGGCGGGCGCGCGGAAATCATGGATTGTCTGGCGCCGCTTGGGCCCGTGTATCAGGCGGGGACGTTGAGCGGCAATCCACTGGCCATGGCGGCCGGTTTAGCCGCGCTCGAGACGCTGCAATCGGGCGGCGTGTACGAGGAGATCGAGCGGTTGGGAGCGCGGCTCGAGAAGGGAATGCGGGAGGCCGCCGCGGCCGCCGGTGTGCCGGTGTTGTTCCAACGAATCGGATCGATGTTTTGCGGCTATTTTACGGACCGGCCGGTGCGCAACCTGGGCGACGCGATGCACAGCGACCGGCAGCGCTTCGCAAAGTTCTTCCATGGAATGCTCGACGAGGGTGTCTATCTCGCGCCGTCGCAATTCGAGGCCGGGTTCATTTCAGCGGCGCACACGGAGGAGGACATCGACCGGACCGTGGCGGCGGCGGGGCGTGTGTTGCGAACACTGTGAATACTTCCACTGATATGAGAGTTCTGGCCATTGATCATGGGACGAAGCGGATCGGCATCGCCCTCAGCGACGAACTGAAAATGATCGCGCAGCCGCTGGAGTTCATCCCGGCGGAACCGTTCGCGGCGTTCGTCGAGCGGTTGAAGACGATTTTGCGCGAAAAGGAGGTCGAGCAGATCGTCGTCGGGATGCCCCGGAACATGGACGGCAGTTACGGGCCCGCCGCGCAGAAGGTGCGGGAGTTCGTGACCGCGCTGAAGGAGGCGGTCACAATCCCGATCCAGTTGTGGGACGAGCGGTTGACCTCCGCGCAGGCGAACCGGCTGCTCATCCAGTCGGACGTGCGACGCGACAAGCGGAAGGAGAAGGTGGACAAGATGGCGGCGGCGATTCTGTTGCAGAGTTACCTGGACAGTTTCATTCGAGAGTAGCGCGAGGCGGATGGATGGGCCGCTCAATCCGGAAGTTCGATGAGATTACATGCCACAGTCCAGACGGCTCCCAGCTCTCCTGTCATGTTGATGAGTCCCGGACTGGCGCGTTACGGAAGGCGTATCACCGCGAAAACCCCCGCATCCGAATGGCAGGCCCTTGGCAAACGCCCCGTCGCATGGAGACCCTTCGCTTTAAACTGACGATTGCCTACGACGGCACACGCTACGAGGGCTGGCAGGTGCAACGGAACGGAGTCGGCGTTCAGCAAAAGGTCGAGGAGGCGCTCGGCCGATTGTTTCCCGGCGTGAAGCGCATCCACAGTTCGAGCCGCACGGACACCGGCGTGCATGCGCTGGGGATGGTCGCGCACGTGGACGTGCCCCGGGCGGAGTTCCGGATGCCGGCGCGCAAGCTGGCGCTGGCCGTGAACGCGTTTTTGCCCGAGGACATCCGCGTGATGGAGGCGGCGCGCTGCCGCGCGGATTTCCACGCGCGGTTCGACGCGACGGGCAAACAGTATCGTTATGCCATCTGGAATCATCGCGCGATGCATCCCCTGCTGCGCCAGCAGGCGTGGCATGTGCCGAGACCGCTCGACCTCGACGCGATGCGCGCGGCGGCGGGGCGGTTCTTGGGCCGACACGATTTCAAATCGTTCGCCGCGAACCGTGACTACGAAATGGAAACAACGGTGCGCACCTTGACGCGCTGCGACATCCAGCGCGTCGGGCCTCGGTTGACGATTGTCATCGAGGGGGACGGGTTTCTTTACAAGATGTGCCGCGGCATTGTGGGGACGCTGGTCCAGGTGGGACAGGGAAGGATCGGTGCCGGGGACATTGATCGCATTTTGAAAACACGCGACCGCCGGGTGGCGGGCATGACGGCGCCGGCGCACGGGCTGGTGTTGTGGAAGGTGTTTTATAAGCGGGGACGAAAGCCCCGAACGCGGAAGAGTGATCGGACGCCGACGCCTGCCGTTCCGCGGAAGGAAGCATGAACGTCGTCCTGGTCGAACCCGAGATACCGCCGAACGCCGGAAATGTGGCGCGTTTGTGCGCGGCGACGCGGACGCGGCTGCATTTGATCGAGCCGCTTGGCTTTGCGCTGGACGATCGGCAGCTCAAGCGGGCGGGGATGGACTATTGGAAACACCTGGACTGGCGGCGCTGGGGGAGTTGGAGGGAATTCCGGAACGCGCAACCGGCATCGACGCGCATGTGGTTTGTGGAATCGGGAGGGCCGCGTTCGTATGTGGAGGTGGAATATCAGGCGGAGGACTATTTGGTGTTCGGACGGGAGACGGCCGGGCTGCCGCGCGAGTGGCTGGAGGGTGAGTCGGAGAGGTGGGTGCGGATTCCCATGTTTCATGCGGAATGCCGGTCATTGAACCTGTCGAACTGCGCGGCGCTGGTGTTGTATGAGGCGCTGCGGCAGCAGGGGTTCAGGGGGGAAGGGGGGTGAATGAACCTTCCGGTGAAGCAACGCAATGTGGAGGGGGAGTGAGGGGAGTTGGGTGGTGCCGTCATGCCCGGGGGGATTTGAGATTTGAGATTTGAGATTTCAAATTTCAACCGCGCGGAGTCATTGGGTGACGCCGTCGTCGATCCAGTCGAGGTAGGATTTGGCGCCGCCGGTGAGGTCGAGGGTGATGAACTCCGGGGTGTCGTAGGGATGATGTTCGAGGACACACGTCTCCAGGCGCTTGAGAAGCCGCCGGGTTGTCTTGATGATGAGCAGCAATTCTTCGCCGGATTCCACCCTGCCTTCCCACCAGTAATGCGACTC
>DATKEE010000295.1:0-4681 GCA_035544555.1 Candidatus Methylomirabilota bacterium | reverse complement strand
AACGACAAGCTACTGCCGCCGATCAGCCCACAAACGCTCAGCTCTCATAGGAGCCCTCCTTCCATCCAATGCAGCCAGCAACCGGAACATTTGCGTCCATTTGCGTCCATTCGCGGTTTAACCTCCCCGAACCAACGCGGCGGCGCATCGCGGACTGTCCTGGAGGGCAGCGGGAGGCTGAACCCGCTCACTTCGCGAATTCAATGCACCGAGTCTCCCGCGTCACTGTGATCCGGATCTGTCCGGGGTATTGGAGATCGTTCTCGATCTTGCGCGCGATGTTTCGCGCCAGCAGATAAGCCTCGTCGTCTGTGATCTGATCCGGCTGAATGATCACGCGCAGTTCCCGGCCGGCCTGGACCGCGTAACACTTTTCCACACCGGGAAACGACAGCCCGATGCGTTCGAGATCCTCGACGCGTTTGATGTAGGTGGTCATGGTCTCCGACCGCGCGCCGGGGCGGGAGGCGCTTATGGCGTCCGCCGCGCTGACCAGGATGCCGAGCAATCCGACATGGGGAACCTCATCGTGATGGGAGGCCACGCCATTGACGACCGCGTCGGATTCACCGCAACGGCGGACGATTTCCGCTCCCACGATGGCGTGGGTGCCCTCGACCTCGTGATTGACGGCCTTGCCGATGTCATGGAGCAGGCCGGCCCGCTTGGCGGACTCGACATCCAGTCCCAGTTCCCCGGCCATGAGTCCCATGAGATGGGCGACCTCGACGGAGTGATTGAGAATGTTCTGGGAGAAACTGTGGCGGAACTTCAATCGTCCGAGCAATCGCACGATCTCCTGATGCATGGGCGCGACGCCGGCCTTCATCACCGCTTCCTCGCCGGCGTGCACGATGGTTTCATCCATCTCCTGGGACACCCTGGCCACGATCTCCTCAATGCGGGTGGGATGGATCCGCCCGTCCTGGATCAGCCGTTGCATCGCCTCCCGGGCAATTTCACGGCGGACCGGATCGAACCCGGAAAGCACCACCGCGTTCGGGGTGTCGTCGATGAGGACGGTGATGCCGGTGGCGGCTTCGAAGGCGCGGATGTTCCGGCCTTCACGACCGATGATGCGGCCCTTGATGTCGTCGCCCTGCAATTGCAGGGTGGCGGTGGTGGTTTCGAAGGTGTGTTCGCCCGCGTAGCGCTGGATGGCCAGGCTGATGATCTCGCGGGCCTTGTCCTCGGCCCGGACCCGGGCGTCCTCGATGATGCGATGGGCGAGATTGGCGGCTTCCTGGTGAACCTCCTGTTCGATCTGTTTCAACAACCGCGCGCGGGCCTCGGAAGCGCTCAGTTGCGCGATCTCCCCAAGTTCCTTGCCGCACCGTTCGCGTAATTCCTCCAGGTCCGTCTGTTGATGCCTCAAGATGTCCGTCTGGCGGCGATATTCGTCCTTGAGTTCGGCAAGCCGCATTTCCTCCCGGGAAAGGTCCTCCATCCGGCAGTTGAGGGCATGCTCCCGTTTGACGAGTTTCTGCTCGGCTTCCTGCAATTCGGCGCGCTTGCCGGAGAAGGATTGTTCGGTCTGCTGACGGAGATTCAGAGCCTCCTCGTTGGCGGTCAGGCGGGCTTCGCGCAGGATCGCTTCCGCCTCGCGCCGGGCGGCATCGAGCGTGGTTTGCTGTTGCGCGGACCGGGCGGCCCGCAGATGACGCTCCTTCCACCAGAAATGCAGATACCCCAGACACGCGCCCGCAAGGATCAGGGCGGCGTATTCCACAACCATGTTCGCGAACAAAATCATCTCAAAACCGGCCCCGTTCCGAAACTCCGCCAAATGGCCGGCGTCACGATACAATCCATGGGAACATCGTGCGGTTCCACCGGAAACGCCAGATCCACCTGGTGATCCCACGCCACACCGCATTTGATCCCCCGTACTGGTTCCAGGAGCCGGTCATAGAACCCTTTGCCCCGTCCCAGCCGGTATCCACACCGGTCAAAAGCTACCCCAGGAACCAGCACCAAGTCCAGTTGGTTCAGCGGCAGGATCGCGCAATCCGCCCCCGGTTCCCGGATCCCGAACCGTCCCCCCCGGCAGTCCCTCGCCGGATCCAGAATCGCCGCCGCCAGATATAGATCGCGCTCCGGATCATACCTCGGCAGCGCCACGGTCTTGCCCGCCTTCAACGCATCCTCAACCAATGCCGACAAATCCAGTTCGTCCGCAAGGGCGAAATAGAACAGCACACTCCCCGCCCTCGACCAGACAACCTGTTCACTGAGACGTTCGCAAACCAGAGCCGACAACCGCCCGCGTTCCTCCGCCGTCCTCGGAGGGCGCTGCGCCCGCATCCGGCGTCTCAACGCCGATTTCGTCTCAGCCGGGCTCCCGCTCATGATGATGCCGCCGGTTTCACGGATTCCGGCTGATCCGGCCGGGCCTTCGCAAGCCGTGCCCGCCAGTGATCCAGCCGCTCCTTGATCTTCTTCTCCACCCCTTCATCGGTGGGTTCATAATAGCGACGCTCCGCCCCCAGGTAATCCTGGGCTACGTAATGTCCCGGATGACTGTGCGCGTACTCATACCCCTGGCCGTGGCCGAGCCGTTTTGCTCCCGCGTAGTGCGCGTCGCGCAGATGCTCCGGCACCGGCAATGTCCGCCCCGACCGCACATCCTCCAGCGCGGCGTCAATGGCCGTGATCGACGAATTGCTCTTGCGCGCCGTCGCCATGTAGATCGTCGCCTCGGCAATCGGAATCCGGGCTTCCGGCCAGCCGACAAACTCCGCCGCCTGATGCGCCGCGTTCGCCAAAATGAGCGCCATGGGATCGGCCAGTCCGACATCCTCCGCCGCGCAAATCACGATGCGCCGCGTGATGAAGCGCGGATCCTCCCCGGCATGGATCATTTTGGCCAGCCAGTAGAGCGCTGCATCCGGATCACTGCCCCGCATCGATTTGATGAATGCCGAAATCGTGTCGTAATGCGCGTCCCCGTCCCCGTCATACACGACCGCCTTCTTCTGAATGCACTGTTCCGCGACCTCCAGCGTGATGGGGATGGTTCCGTCGCTGTCCGGAGGCGTGGTCAACGCGGCAATCTCCAGTGAGTTCAACGCCTTTCGTCCGTCTCCGTCGGCCACTCTCGCAAGATGGCGCAGCGCCTCGTCCGCGGCGCGAATCCTCATGTGCCCGAGCCCGCGTTCCGCATCGACGAGCGCCCGTTGCAGCAATCGGGCAATCTCTTCCTCGGAGAGGGGGCGGAGCTCGAAGATCTGCGAACGCGACACCAGTGGGGAGTTGACGAAGAAGAAGGGATTGTGGGTGGTCGCTCCGATCAACCGGATCACCCCGCTCTCGACGTCCGGGAGCAGCACGTCCTGCTGGGCCTTGTTGAACCGGTGAATCTCGTCAATGAACAGAATCGTCGGGCGTCCTGTATTCGCCAGCCGGTTCGCCGCGGAAACCAGCACGCGACGCATGTCCGCCACATTGGACTCGACGCCGCTCAACCGTTCGAAATGGCTGCGCGTTCTGCCGGCGATGATCCGCGCGAGCGATGTCTTTCCCGTGCCCGGCGGCCCGTAAAAAATCAGCGATTGAATGCGGTCGGCTTCGATGGCCCGGCGCAGCAACCGGCCTTCGGCGACGATGTGATCCTGACCGGCGAAATCCTCGAGCGAACGCGGGCGCATCCGGGCCGCCAGAGGGGACGTTGAGGAGGAGGGTTCAGCGGGAGTTTCGGAGCCGGCGGCGCTCCCGGCGGCCGTGCTGAACAGGTCATCCCGTGACATACCGGATGAACCTATCAGATTGGGGCGGGTTGGGAACCAAGGAATAAAACAGGCGAATAAAAAACCCCGCCGTAATGCCGTGTGCAACAGTTCCTTTGAACTTGATGGAAACAGGTGGAACCCGATCGGCTGATTGCGACTTCCAGTAAAGGCCTGTCGGTCACAGCCGAAATAGAGGCTCCCTCAGGATATGAATACGGTTCAAGGACTTTGTTTCGTATCACGAGCATGGCAGGGTAAATTCAATATCGCCACGCGACTCTCAAAGAACTCCGGATGCTCCCCTCTTCAACCCCAGCAGTCCGGTTAGTGATGGTAACTATCGGCACGACCCCGCGTTCGCTCAAGTGGAAAAGCGACGCGCCGGGCGGATTTTAACGCATTTTTTGATTGCATTCGCTTCGACAGAAAATGATCCGCGTGCCGGCCGGAGCGCAAGCGCGCGCTATTGCCGCGACAGGACCTCGATCAGGTAGCGCAGTTCCTCGCTGACCTCGGCCGGCGTTTCCACGGTCCGCGCGATGTCCGATCGAATGAGATCTCGAAACCGTTTCCTCAGCCGGTGAACCGCCACCTTGAACGCGCCTTCGGACATGCCGAGTGTCCGTGCGGCATCCGCCTGTGACGTCTTCCCAGCGTCGACCTCCAGCCACGGACGCAATCCTTCGAACTCCATGTTCCTGTCCGCGACGCGGAATTCCTCCTCGAGCCGGGCCAGCGCCCGCTCCATCAGCGCATACGCCCACTGCCGGTCGAAATAAGTGTCCGGCACCGGTGCGACCGCGGCGGCCGGTGGAACCACTCGCGTCTCCCGTGTGTCGGTCTCCAAGGATGCCGGCGGAACACCTCCTCCACGCCTGGCCGCATGGTCGCGGTCCCGCATGTCGGCCAGGAAATGTTTGACCGCCCCCAGCAGAAAGGATCGGAAACGGCCC
>DATKEE010000294.1:0-6681 GCA_035544555.1 Candidatus Methylomirabilota bacterium | reverse complement strand
GACGCGGATGCGGGCGGCCGGGAGGCCGGGCATCCGGAGGCGGGCGCTTCGATTGGCTGGCTGGCGGGGCATGAGTTGGGTTTGTAAGGGATCGGTGTTGTCTGTCAGAGGGTATTGTCCAACAAGGTGCTCAGGCGGACGTCATAATCGCGTCCGCGCACGGGAAAAATGACCTGGACAGTGACGAGTTGCATGGTGTCCTCGGACCAGGGTTCGGTGCGAATGGAGTATTGAAACTCGTGGATGCCTTCGCGGATGAGGCCGCTTCCGCCGGAGCGAAACGCGCCGGTGATGATGTGTTCATTGAGAACGCGTTCGGCGACCCGGGTGGCGGTGGTTTTCCGTTCACCGACCACGCCCGCGAGACTGGCGATGCGGACGCCTTCGACGGCCACCGGAATGACGATGGCCATGAAGACCAGGGCGGCAAGCACCTCGGCGAGCGTGAACGCCTGGAGGGCGCGGCGGCTACGGGCCGGGCTGGAGCCTGAGTCCGGCCGGTGGGTTGGTGCGAATCGCATAATTCAAACGGTTGGTGGTTTGCGTGATCCAGACGGCCTGTCTGTCCCTTTCCTGGATCAGCACGGCGACGGGACTGGTTTCGCCAATGAAACCGTCCGGGGAAAACCGGATGGCGGGAAGGCGTCCCAGTCCGGGCAGTGTGACGTCCGGTGTCAATCCAGTGTCGAAGTCCCGGGAGGAGAAATCGCGGTTGGCCGGAGCGACGGCTTCGATTTCCAGGTCCTCGGGGAGTGAATAGTGCAACGCGTTGCTGTCCGTGATCAGATAGCCGGGGGCGGCTTCGAGACCGTAGAGGTTTCGAGAGGCGTCGATCCACAGCACCATTGGGAGTCCTTCGCCGACGGCGCGGCTTTTCGCGTAGTGGGTCAGGGACAGGAAACGGCGGGCCTCGGCGTCGAGCGTGCGGCCCCGGAAGAAATTCGCGAGGGACGGCGCGGCGACGGCCAGGACGATGAGGAGGAGCGCCATGACGAGGATCAATTCGACGAGCGTGAAGGCTTGTTTGTGGGAGGGCCGTTGCATTTAGTGAGGCATCGCCGGGGTTTAGCGTTGTCCGGAGGCGGGTTGCCAGTTGGTGATGTCGTCTTCGCCGCCGACTTTTCCATCGGGGCCCATGGACATGAGGTCATAGGCGCTTGGGAGTTGGCGGCCGGGGGATTCATAGGAGTAGGGATTGCCCCAGGGATCGAGCGGGATTTCGGTGGCATCGATATAAGGGCCGCGCCAGTTCTGGGCGTTGGAGGGCTGGCGGATGAGTTCGAGGAGTCCATCCTTGCCCCTGGGATAGTAGCCGTTGTCCACCTCGAAGGCGTCGAGGGCGGTTTTGAAGGTGGCGATCTGGGTTTTGGCGGCGGTGATGCGGGCCTGTTCGGTGCGGCCGGAGAATTTGGGCACGACGATGGCCGCGAGGATGCCGAGGATGACCAGGACCAGCAGCAGTTCGATCAACGTGAAGGCCTGGCGCCGGGATTGGGTGAGATTCAAGATCATGGTGAATTGTAAGGGGCTGGGTTCTATTGGATGTGATCCTGGAGTGTGAATATGGGAATGACCATGCCGATGAAAATTGTGCCGATGAAGGCGGCGATCAAGAACAGCATCAACGGTTCGGCGAGCGCGACAGCGGCCTTCAGATGACGGTCGAGATCGCCCTCGGTGACGTTGGCAATGCGGACGAGTTCGCCGTCGAGACGGCCGCTTTCCTCGGCCACCGAGATCATTTCGAGCACGGAGCCGGGGAACAGGGAACGGCAGTCGGCGAGACTGGGGCCAAGCTGCTTGCCTTCCTTGACGCGCTCGATGGAATTGGAGACGGCATCGACGAGCACCTGGTTGCCGATGGAGCGGCGGGCGACGTTGAGGCCGTTGATCAGGGGGACGCCGGCGCCGAGGAGGGTGCCGAGCATCCGGCAGAAGCGCGCCATGGCGAACTGGGCGACGAGCGGTCCGATGCTTGGAACACGCAGGATGAAACCTTCCCAGACGCGTCGTCCCTGTTCGGACGCGAGCCAGTTTCGAAGCAGATAGGCGCCGATGCCGATGCCCAGCACGGCGATGAGCCCGTAGGCCCTCATGAGATCGCTGGTGGAGACGATCATCTGGGTGAGCCATGGCAGGGAACCGCCGAATCCGGTGAAGATGGATTGGAATCGCGGGATGAAAAACACGAGCAGGAAAACCAGGACGCCCAGCGCGAGAACCAGCAGGATGGTCGGATAGAGCAGGGCGGTCATCACCTTGGAACGGAGTTCCTTTTCCCGCGCCTGAAAGTCCGCGATCTGCGCCAGCACCACGTCGAGGAATCCGCCCGTCTCGCCGGCCTGCACCATCGCGACATACACGCGCGGGAATGTGTCCGGCGACTGCGCCATGGCGTCGGCCAGCGACATGCCATCCACGACGCGGTCATGGATTTCCTTCCACTTCGTTTTGGCCGCGGGAGTGGAGGCTTCCCGGGTCAGGATGACCAGCGCGCGGCTGAGGGGAACGCCGGCGGCGAGCAGGCTGGAAAGGAGGCGGGTGAAGTTTTCGAGGACGCGGGCTGAGATGCGGTTTCCGCCGCCCAGGGAAAGACTGAACGGGGCGGATTCCTTGTCGGCGTCCTCTTTGGCGGCTGGTTTGGCGGTCTTGCCGTTGCGATCCTCGGCGACGCGAATGGGGCGGAGGCGCAATCCCTCGATCTGGCGCAGCGCCTCCTGACGGCCGCCGGCTTCGATGCGGCCTTCGGCGACTTTTCCATCGATTTGCAGGGCTCTGTAGGCAAAAACGGGCATGTCAGTGAATGTGAAATTAGCGCGGGGTTGCCAGGGGTTCGGCCGCGTTGTCCTCGAGGCCGGAGGCGATCGCCTGATCCTTGGTGACGCGCAGGACTTCCTCCGGTGTGGTGACACCGAGGCGCACCAATCGCCAGCCGTCCTCGGCCAACGGCCGCATTCCTGTCCGGCAGGCGGCCTCGCGGATCACGTCGCTGGAGGAGTTCTTCAGAATGAGCCGGCGGATTTCGTTTGTGGTGTCCATCCATTCGAAGATGGCGCGGCGGCCGTGGTAGCCGGTCTGCCGGCATTCGCGGCAGCCGACCGCGCGATGGATGATCGTGTCCGCGGCGAGACCCGCGCCGGTCTTGAATGTGTGGGCGGCGGAGGAGGTGTCCTCCTGTTTGCAATGCCGGCAGAGGAGACGCACGAGACGCTGGGCGAGGACGGCTTCGAGGGAGGAGGCGACGAGATAGGGTTCGACTCCCATGTCCACGAGACGGGTGAGGGCGCCCGGGGCGTCGTTGGTGTGCAGGGTGGAGAAGACGAGATGCCCGGTGAGGGAGGCCTGGACGGCGATCTGGGCGGTCTCGGCATCGCGGATTTCACCGATCAGGATGACGTCGGGGTCATGGCGGAGGATGGATCGGAGGCCGCGGGAGAAGGAGAGGCCGGCTTTTTCGGAGACCTGAATCTGGTTGATGCCCTTGAGTTGGTATTCGACGGGGTCCTCGATGGTGATGATTTTGCGGACGGCGTCGTTGATCTCGTGCAGCGCGGTGTAGAGCGTGGAGGTTTTGCCGCTGCCGGTGGGGCCGGTGACGAGGACGATGCCGTGGGGCAGGCCGAGCACGCGGCGGAAGCAGGTCGCCTCCCGATCATCCATGCCGAGTTGATCCATGCCGAGGAGCGTGGCGTTCTGGCGGAGGAGCCGCATCACGACCGCCTCGCCGTGCAACATGGGGATCACCGAGACGCGGATGTCCACCTCGTTGGAGTCGAGACGGATCTTGATGCGGCCGTCCTGGGGAAGGCGCTTTTCGGCGATGTTGAGGTGGCTGAGGATTTTGACGCGCGAGACGATGGCGGGTTGAAAGCGTTTGATCTGGGCGGGCACGGCGACTTCCTGGAGCACACCGTCAATGCGGTAGCGGATGCGGAGTTCGTCCTCGAAGGGTTCGAGATGGATGTCCGAGGCGCGCAACTCGATGGCGTCGCGCAACACCTGGTTCACGAAGCGGATGATGGACGCGTCCTCGGCGGCGCTGTCGAGGTCCGTGTCCTCCTCGCGGTCCTCGTCCAGAACCTGGAAGGGGGCCTCCTCATCGAGGGTGTCGATGGTGTCCGCGCCGATGCCGAGGCGCTTTTTCATCTCGCGCTCGATGGCTTCGCGCGGGGCGAGGACCGGTTTGAGGCGGAGGCCGGTCATCGTTTTGAGGGCGTCGAGGCCCTGGCTGGCAAAGAGGCGGCTGGTCGCGACCTCGACGCTGCCATTGACGCGGCGGAGGGGGAGCAATTGTTCCTTCAGCAGGACGCGCGCGGGGAACAGGGAGAGAAGCTGGCGGTCGGGTTCGACCTCATCGAGGGCGCTGTAGGCGACGTTGTATTCCTTCGCGAGCCAGCGGAGCACCTCATCTTCGGACTGCGGGATGGTCTGTGGATGGTTGGCGCAATCGCGCAGGAGGGCGTCGGCGTCCGAGGTGGACATCTGCCGGGCCTGCACCATGCGGTCAAGCAACTGTCGCAGGGAGGTATCGGTTAAAGTGTCGTTGTTCATGGGCGATGACGATCCGGATGACCTTTCGGGTAAGACCGCGTGGCCGGGCAAGCCGAGGCTTGAACACCGGCCACGCGGAACCGTTTACCCAACCCGCGGTGCATTCGGAGCGCTGTCAACACGGTTGACTACTCCAACAGGCCCCGCATGACCGCAATCGCTTCCTGGCGGACGGAAAGCACCTGGCGCAGATCGGCGCGAGCCTTTTCCAAAGCGGCTTCCTTCGCCTTGCGTGACTCGCGGACCTTGGCGAGCTTGGTCTTGATCTCATCCGCCGAGGCATTGGACTCGATGGCCGCGCGAAGCGCCTGGACATCGGCATCCGGTTCACCGCCGCCGAATCCGCGGCGTCCGCCCTGGCCCTGGCCACGGGGTCCATCATTGTCACCCCCGCGTCCGCCGGGTCCGCCGGCCCGACCGAAGGCGCCAAATGCGCGTCCGCCGGCGAGATCGCGCTGGGCCGTTTGGACGGCCTCGATGCGCGGCTGGATGACTTTCCATTCGTCGTCGCCCTTGACTTCGAGGTCCTCGCGCAGACGTTCCTCCATGCGTTGACGGAATTCCTCGGGATCGAAGTTGCCGCCGCGGCCCTGGCCCTGACGGTCTTGGGCGTTGAGTTGAGATGTGCTGAGGCAGAGGGCGGTGGTGAGGCCGGCCAATGCCAGGAGATGTTTGACGTTCTTCATAGGACTGATTGAATCGGTTTTGTGCTGTTGATTTTGTGGTGACGGGAAACGCCTGGATGGAGTTTCTTTCGCCGGATGCCTCTTGCATTGCAGACGATGTGCCACAGGTTCGGTTACAAGGATTTGCGGGGGTTTTGGGGGGTGCGTGAGAACGGGTGCGCAACGCTTGCGCGAATCTGGCGGAGGAGGGTGCGCAGGGTTTGCGCAGCGCGGGTGTTTCGAATTGTCGAAGGTGGGACGAGGTCCGGGGCTTTCAGCCGGCGTGGATCGTTGGGCGTTTCGATCCGGTATGGTTGTTTATCCAGTCGAAGCGAAGGCCCGAATAGTCTCAGAAACCAAGCCGGTATTCGGAAGTCAGCGCGCTGGATTCTCCTCCTCGATCAACTGGATGTAGTTTTTGATTCGTAGGCGGACTGCTTCATCCGGGTCGTTGAGAGCGTTTCGCAGCACCGGCAGTGCGCGGGTACCCGCGCCTTTCAAAGCAATGACGGCATAAACGCGGGCCTGCGTCGGATTGCGACGGTCCTCAAGTACAGAACCCATCGTTCTCAGGATGAGTGCGTGGTCATCCGGATAGTTTCCACCGAGGGCCCACATGGCTTTGATCTGAACCCGGTGGTTCGTATCTCCGGTGAGACGGACCAGGGGTTCCTTCCAAGCCGGGTTGCCTCTTGAGAGAGCCAAGGCGGCGTCCATCGAAGCGATCTTTGACATTGGGTTGGTGTGTTTCAGCCCCCGCTGGATTGCATCGAAGAGACCCTGCTCGATCTCGGGATAGACGGTTTTCGCGCGTTCAACCGCTGGTGAGGTAAAGGATAGCGACAAAGTAGGATAGTCGAGCTTCGTGCCGTAGATGGTTTCTTGAACGAGCGGGGCGGCATCGGGTTCGAGGAAGCGCGAAAAACCCACCCGGGGATGTCGTCCCAACACGATCAACGCGAATACCGCCGCCTGCTTTCGGTTCAATTGCTTTTCGGTCCAATGTGGTCTGTCCCGCTGGCTGGGGCTCGCGCCGCGCACCTGGCTCCACCGGTATTTTGTCCCGCGTTGGATCCGCTCCCATCGGCCAATCTCCTCCGGCCAATTGACCGGGGCATTTATGATCTTTATCAGCACAGGAACCGCTTCAGGGCCGATTGCCATCAGCGATTGCAAAGCCGGATCATTGCGAATCACCTCTGGAGAACGGGGTGCATATGTGAGCCTTCCGCCCGAAGTGACTTCTGGTTTGGGTAACTCGAGTTGGTCGAGCCATTCGGTGACGGTCCGGCCGTTGTGGGCGGGTTCACCGAACCAACCCTGTTGCCATGCGGCCACCAAGAGGAGTGTCACCACAATGACCGAAGCGAGTAGGGTCTTTCGCGACCGACTCATAAGTATCCCATTGTATTCCGATGAACGGATCGGGCAAATCGAAAGGGAGGGGGAACACGCGTCCAAGGTG
>DATKEE010000293.1:0-2917 GCA_035544555.1 Candidatus Methylomirabilota bacterium | reverse complement strand
GATTTCATAAGCATCAAAAGGTTGAACCGGGGTTGAGGTGAATCATGGGAACTCGATTCGAAACGGGATACGGCCAGCGATATTCGACGAGAACCGCCGCTCACGCAAGCGCATCCTCACCCGCCCCGGAACAAGGGCTTTCAAGCGGCGCGCGCATGGATTACAAATCGCGCCGCACTGCGCGATGGCATTCATGAGCGGGCGGGAAGACATCCTGGCGTCCGGAGGGGGTGAAACACCCGCCGCTTCCGCATCCGCCCGTCCAAAGCCACCTCTCCGCTTCGATCGCCACGAACTGGCCGGAGCGTTTGGCGACCTGGGCACGGACCTGCCGCTCATCGCCGCCATGATTCTTATTGCGGAACTGGACGCGACCGGTGTGTTGCTGTTGTTCGGCGCGTTGCAGATTCTGACCGGGCTGGCCTACCGGATGCCGTTGCCGGTGCAACCGCTCAAGGCGATGGCGGCGCTCGTCATCACCCAGCAACTCGGCGGAGCGACGCTTTATGGCGGCGGCCTGGCCATCGGGGTGATGATGCTGGTGCTCACCGCGAGTGGATTGCTCGGCTGGCTGGCGCGCGTCATTCCCGTGGCCGTTGTTCGCGGGGTGCAATTCGGGCTGGGACTCCAGCTTGCGCTGCTGGCCGGACGCGACTTCATCAGCACGGGCGGCGTGCCCGGTTACGCGCTCGCGGCGGTCGCCTTCGCGCTGGTCGTACTCTTGTGGGGACACCGGCGCTGGCCGGCGGCGCTGGCTGTGATCGCGCTGGGGCTGGTTTACTCCGCGATATTTGACATCGATTGGAGCGCTCTCGCCGGGGGTGTCGGAGTGCAGCTTCCGCAAGCACGAATGCCGGCGTGGGCCGATGTGTGGACGGGACTCCTGGTGCTCGCGCTGCCGCAACTGCCCCTTTCCCTCGGCAATTCACTCCTCGCGACGGAACGCCTGGCGAAGGACCTTTTCCCGGATCGGGCGCCGTCCGTGAGAAAGCTGGGGTTCACCTACGCGCTGATGAATCTGGTATCGCCGCTGTTCGGGGGCGTGCCTGTTTGCCATGGCAGCGGCGGCATGGCGGGACACTACGCGTTTGGCGCGCGCACGGGGGGTTCGGTAATCATCTACGGCGGCTGCTTCATCGTGGCCGGCCTGCTGTTCAGCGGAAGCTTCAGCCATCTCGTGCGGTTGTTTCCGAAGTCCATCCTTGGCGTGCTGTTGTTTTTCGAGGGGCTCGCGTTGCTGCGGCACGTGCGGGACGCCGGCCTGGGGCGCGGCGAATGGTTCGTGACGTTTGTGGTGGGTTTGATGGCGTTCACGCTGCCGAACGGCTACCTCGTCGGACTCGTCACCGGATGGGTGCTGCACGCGGTGATGAAAAGGCATGAACGTCTGCGCGAGGCCTGAGCGCCCTCGGAGAGCGTGTCTGGAAAATTATCATGGGATCGCCGGATCGCGTTCCGCGTGCCGCCTTCAGACGGTTTGTTCCATGGGCCGCCTGAAGGCGGGACACCCAACCGGGGTTTTCTAAACACGCTCTCAATGTTGGTGGGCGGGATCCCCCGGGGCCGGTCGCGGAGCATCCGCCGGTGCGTTCGCCGCGCTCTCCAAATAGGCGTCCAGGTCCCGCACGACGATCAGCCTGCCATACATCACCTTCCAATGCTCGGGATAGGTGCAGACGTATTCATAATCGCCGGGTTCGTCCGGCGCGTTCATCTTGAGCGTTTCCTTCTCCCCCGGCTCCAGCATCCGGGTAGCGGTCAGGATGCCCCGGTTGCGCGGCACATAGGCGCGTCCGCGACGATCCGGTTCCGGGCTCATCTTGTCAGCCTGCAATCCAATCTCCTCCCTCGTGCCCGGCCGGATCACCACCAGGTTATGCGGCATCATATCGACGTTCTCGAAGATGATCTCGAACGGCTTCCCCGCCTCAACCACGATCCGCGTGGTATCGAAGCGCATCTGTTCGCGAACGGACTTGATGGCAAACACGCGCACTCCGAGATCCAGCAGCCCCTTCCGGATTCGCGTCGCATCGGCGGGTGGGAGCAGCGCGGCCATTTCCATTCCCGCCTGGACGGTCTCGACGTAGTCCTGCGTGGTGCGCCTTTCCGCGGGCACTTGCTTCGCCCATTGGAGGATGGCTTCCGCCACCGGGGCCGCCTGGGCGCGGTTCCAGGATTCCCGGGGAATCTGCATGACCGCGTGCGTGGCCGTGGTCATTTCACGGCCTTCGCGCAGGTGCCTTGCGAGCATCGTAAAACCCGCATTGGCGTGTTCCGGGCCCATCAAAGGAAGCGCGCGAAGGGCTGACCGGCGCACGGACGCGTCGGTGTCCTCGCTGCCCAGCACGGCTGTGAGCAGGGGCTGAAACACCGTGCGCGCCGCGGGATCGGGCAGCAACACGAGGGAATCGATCAAGGCGGCACGGGCGCCCGGATGGTTGGCGGTATCGGCCCAGACGCGGTCGGGATTCCCATCCGCGACAAGCAGCGAGGCGAACGCGGCGCCGCGTACGGAGTCCTGGCGCGCGGTTTCCGACAGTTTTGCGAGCGTGGCCCGGGACTTCGCCAGTTCGCCGGGATCCGTGGAAAGCAACAACGCCATATCCGCCACCGGCCGGGCGGGCGCATCACCGGCGTCGAGACGTTGGAGCGCGGCGATGCCTTCGGTGACACGGTCGGTGTTGCGCAGTCTGACCAGTTCATCGAGCGCGGTGTTGCGCGCGTTGACATCGATGCCCGTGCGTTCGAGGCGTTCGACGAGGACCGCTTCCAGGTTGGGCGCGCCCAGAAGTTCCGGGTCCGACAGCTGCGAGACGACGCGAGCGAGCGCGCGCGGATGTTCCGGCAGATACAGATCCGAAGCGCTCTTCCGCAATTGCCGTAACGTTTCGTTGAACGTGTAGTCCAGGTAATA
>DATKEE010000292.1:0-4346 GCA_035544555.1 Candidatus Methylomirabilota bacterium | reverse complement strand
CACACGGCGATCCCAGCGTCCGCGCTTCCCCCTCGAACGCCAGTCGTTGA
The DNA here is from genome assembly GCA_035544555.1 of Candidatus Methylomirabilota bacterium. Lineage (GTDB taxonomy): Bacteria > Verrucomicrobiota > Verrucomicrobiia > Limisphaerales > DATKEE01 > DATKEE01. The sequence continues at coordinate 4,296 of DATKEE010000292.1, read as the reverse complement.
CCCTTCTCCACCGCAAACTGATACCAGTCCCGATCCCCCTTCTTCTCGAAACGCCCGGTCACCACGACTGGAACCTCCACCTTCATCGCCTCGTCGCGCGTGTCATTCGCGCCCTCCTCCTCCACATTCGCCACCCGATTCTCACCTTCCTCCTGACCCGGCTCTGACACCCTCCCCGCCAGAATCTCCAGTTCCGGAAGCGCCTCGTGGGAAACCCGCAGGCGATAGCGATATTCACTGCCCCCTCCGTACACCACGTCCCGCACTTCGATCAGGTAGCCGCCCTCTCCCGGCACCGCATAGCTCAACCTCGCATCCGGCGCGATGACCGGATCATCATCACAATGCGCCAGCTCGCGCCCCTCCATGGTCAACACCCGCGCCACCGGATCCATCTCCGACCCCACCCGCGCCGCCACCACCTCGATGTGCATCGTCCCGCCCTCCGGCACCGTCACCCGATAATAATCGCGCTGTCGCTCCACCGCCCGCGCCTCCACTGCGACCGGAGGAACCAACGCCTGCGCGGCATCCGGCGAATGTCGATCCTTCGCTCCATCGATCTCCGGCAGCGGATCCACCACAAGAACCCCCACGCTCGAGAGTCCGTTCGCCCCTCGCAACTGGTAGAGACCCAATCCCGCATGTATTCCGGGTCCCGGGGTGACGCGAAAGCCGGCGCGACCGGCTGCCGCTTCATCCTCCTCCATCACCCGTTCCACTTCCGCGTCGAACCCCAACCACAGACGCGTCATGTCGTCGATGCCTTCCCCGCGGAAACGCACCACACCGCTCCCGTCCGGGGGAATGGCGCCGGGACGCGACGATTGGACCTTGAGGGATTGCGCCGAAACCGCTTGAGGCAGGATCGGACACGCGATCAGCGCGCTGAGAAGAATCAAGCGTTTCACCGGGTCTTCACGCCAGGATGCCGGTAACCGGGTTGCCCTCGGCGATCAGCAACGGGCGGTTGCCGACGCCGTACACCTCGGTGTGCGGATCGATGCCCAGCAGATAAAACATCGTGGCCGCCAGATCGTCCGGACGCACCGGCTTCTCCGCCGGATACGCGCCGTCCTTGTCCGACGCCCCGTAAACAAACCCCCGTTTCACGCCGCCGCCCGCCAGCAGCGTCGTGTAGCACTGCGGCCAGTGATCCCGGCTGATGTTCGCGTTGATCTTCGGCGTCCGTCCGAACTCGCCCATCCACACCACCAGCGTCGTGTCCAGCAACCCCCGGTCATCCAGATCCTCCAGCAGCGTCGGCAGCGTTTCGTCCGTCATGGGCAGATGCAGTTTCTCGATGATGGGGAACATCCGCGTGTCGTTGAACCCGTGCGTGTCCCAGCCTCCGGACTCGGTGCTCTGCCCGCCAATCGTGCCGGAGAAATACACCGTGACAAACCTGGTGCCCGCCTCGACCAGCCGGCGCGCCAGCAGACAACTCTGCCCATACGTGTGCCGCCCGTAACGCTCCCGCACCTTCTCCGGCTCGGCCGGCAGGTTGAACGCGTCCCGCAACCGGGTGGAGTTCAACATCGCCAGCGCCTTCTCATAATAGGCGTCCAATCCGCGCGCCTCCGCGGAATGATCCAGCAGGCGCGCCTGGTCATCGATCAATTGCTGAATCCCGCGCCGCCGCCCCATGCGCTCGTGATCCAGATCCGCCGGCAGGCTCAACTCGGGAAGTTGAAAGTCCGCCGCGTTCGGATCCTTCGTCACCAGCAACGGATCATGCGCCTTCCCCAGAAAACTCGCGTGCTGCCCCGGCGTCACCGAACCGTCCCGAATCACGTGCGGATACGCGACCGACGTCGGCATCTCCCCCGACCCCGGCGCCAGATGATCCACCACCGACCCGTAGGCCGGAAACAGATCGAGCGAATCCTTCAAGCGGATGTCGTCCACCGGCGGCGCATGTCCCGTCAGCGCGTAATACGACGCCGAGTTGTGATTCTTCATCGTATGATGCATGCTCCGGATCAACGTCACCTTGTCCATCACCTTCGCCACCCGCGGCAAACGCTCGCTCACTTGGATGCCGTCCGCGTTGCTCGACATCGGCTTGTGCAACCCGCGAATCCCCTCGGGCGCGTCCGGTTTCATGTCGAACATGTCGATGTGGCTCGGCCCCCCAAACTGATAGAGAAAGATCACGGACTTCGCCCGCGGTACGGGCCCCTTCCTCAGGCTTTCCGCCCGCAACAATCCGGGCAGCGTCAACCCCAGCAACCCAAGCCCGCCCACCTTGATCGCCGCGCGGCGCGTCAACAGCCCGCCTTCAAAGCCGGCGCAGCAGAATGAGGATTCCATTTTTCGCATGATCACTCCGGTTTCAATCGTGTGGGCGACGGTTCATCGTCGCAGCACAAATTCCTTCGCGTTCAACAATCCCCAGGTGATGTCCTCGAGCACCCGGCGCCGGTCCTCCGCCTCCGCCAGCAACGGCACCAGCCGGCCGGCCTCTCCCGGCGTGGGCGCCCGACCGAGCGCGGTCCAGAACAGTTCATCCACAATGGCCGATTCCGTGTGCCCGTCCGCGAACAACCGCCCCAGGCGATTGTCCGGCCTGCTCAACAACCGGTCGATCACCGGACCGCTGATCATCTCGAAGGCCTGGCTCATCGTCGTCTCCGCCGACCGCTCGCACTCGCAGGTCAACAACCGGTCCGGCTTGCCAAACACTCCCAGAAACTGGGCGTCCGCACCGTTGCGCTGACCCCGATGCCGGCCGACGCCCGTGCCCGGCAATTGCACCGCGCGCATCCCGACGGGATAACCCGGAAACGCGTTCGGAACCCCGGCCACCTGGTGCATCGCGTCCAGCAATTGCTCCGCGCTCAACCGCCGCACCCGCCCGCGCGAGTAGTTCAGTTTATCATCCGCGTTCGTTTCATTGGGCTCCGATGCCAACTGATACGCGCGCGAGTTCATGATCACCCGGATCAAATGCCGCAAATCAAACTCGTGCTCCACAAGATCACGCGCCAGCGCGTCGAGCAATTCCGGATGCGACGCCGGATTCGTCGCGCGAAAATCATCGATCGGATCCACCAGCCCCCGCCCCATCAGATAAGACCACACCCGGTTGGCCTGGACCCGCGCGAACCAAGGATTCTTCGACGACGTCATCCACGCCGCCAGCGCCTCCATTTCATCCGCCCCTTCCCCAATCCCCCCGCTCTCCCCCAGGAAACCCGGCGTGGCCGCGCGTCCGGAGACCGGATTCTTCACCTCGCCCCGGGGCGACCGGAACACGACCTGTTCGCCGATGAACTCGTGCGAATCGTTGTTGTCGCGCCGCCGGTTCTCGAGAACCTTGTAATCCACCTTCGCGAACACCGCCGCCCAGTCGTAATAATCCTTCTGCGTCCAGCGATCAAAGGGATGATTGTGGCACTGCGCGCAATTCAGCCGCACGCCGAGAAACAATTGCGCCGCCGCCTCCGCCCGTATCACCGGTGTCCGGTTGGCGCGATGAAAATTGGCCGGCGGATTCTGGTAAGTGCTCCCCTTCGCGGAAATCAGGTCGCCCACGAATTCATCGAGGGGTCGGTTCTCCATCAAACTCCGGCGGATCCAGTGATGAAACGCCTCCACCCCTTTCCGATCCAGCGCCCGCTCCTCGTTGCGCAGCAAATCCGACCACTTCAACGCCCAGAAATCCGCGAACTCCGGACGCTCCAGCAATTTATCAATCACCCGCGCCCGCTTGTCCGGTCGCGAATCCCCCGCGAACTCCCGCGCCTCCTCCGCCGTCGGCAACATCCCCGGCAAATCCAGAAACGCGCGCCGCAGAAACACGCCGTCCCCACTCAAGGGCGAGGGATTCATCCGCAGCGAACGCAACTTCGCAAAGACGTGCTCATCGATGTAATTGAACGGCTCGTCCCCTCTCCACGCAAACTCCGGTCGCGCCGGCACAAACGCCAGCCGCACCGGCGCCTGCCGGTCCAGATACCGCACCAGCACCGTCGATTCCCCGAATTCCTGCCGCCGCGCCTCCCCCTCCGCGCTCACTTCCGCCACGCCGTTGTCCGTCTCATACACCACTTTCCCGGATACATCGCGTTCCGAACCATCCGAGAATCGGGCAATAGCCCGGATCTGCACCGACTCCTCAGGCTCCACCAGGATGCGGTTGGTGGGCGTCACGTCGAGCGCCTCCAACACCGGAGTCTCCTCCTGATCCGGCGCGCCTCCCGCCTGAATCCAGTCGGCCAGCACCGCGTATTCCCAGGAATCGGTCGAGAACCGCTTCCCCCCTTCGTGGGCGATCTCAGCGGTCGCCTTCAA
>DATKEE010000291.1:0-5551 GCA_035544555.1 Candidatus Methylomirabilota bacterium | reverse complement strand
GAGGTCCGGTTCAACCGCGACATTCGTCCGTTGCTGGGCGAGAACTGTCTGGCGTGCCATGGACCGGATCCGGCGGCCCGCGAGGCCGGTTTGCGACTGGACACGCGCGAAGGATTGTTCGAGCCGTTGGAGGACGGGAAGCCGGCGGTGATGCCGGGTGATCCGGAGGGAAGCAAGCTTTGGTATCGGGTTTCCACCGGGGACGAGCTGGACCGGATGCCACCGCCGGATTCGAACAAGGAATTGAGTTCCGATCAGATCGCGTTGATCAAGGCATGGATCGAGCAAGGGGCGCCGTGGGAGGATCACTGGGCGTTCATCGCGCCTGAACGACCGGAGGTGCCGGAGATCGAGGTGAGCGGGGTGACGATTCGGAATGAGATTGACGCGTTTGTTGTCGAGGAACTCGAGAAGCGCGGGTTGGGGATGAACGCGGAGGCTGATCGGAGGACGCTTGCGCGCCGTCTGGCGTTGGACCTGACCGGATTGCCGCCGACGCCTGCGCAGGTGGACGCGTTCGAGGGGGATGATTCGCCGGATTACTTCGAGAAATTTGTGGACGCGTTGATGGAGACGCCCGCGTGGGGGGAGCATCGCGCGCGTTACTGGCTGGACGCGGCGCGTTATGCGGACACGCACGGGCTGCATTTCGACAACTATCGGGAGATGTGGCCCTACCGCGACTGGGTGATCGGGGCGTTCAACCGGAACATGCCCTTCGACCAATTCACCATCGAGCAGCTTGCCGGGGATTTGTTGGAGGATCCGACGGACGAGCAACGGGTGGCGACGGGATTTCAGCGTTGCAACATCACCACCAACGAAGGCGGCACGATCGAGGACGAGAATCTGGCCTTGTACGCCGGTGATCGGGTCACGACCCTGGGCTGGGTGTTTCAGGGGTTGACGACCAATTGCAGCGCGTGTCACGACCACAAGTTCGATCCGATGACGCAGAAGGATTTTTACGCGATGGCGGCGTTCTTCCGGAACACGACGCAGAGCGGTTTTGACAAGAACTGGGGCGAAGGGGACGGGGCCATGATTGTGCCGCAAGCCGGGAAGGATCGCGAGCGCTGGAACGAACTCCCGGGCGAACTGACCTCGGCGAACGCGCTTCTTGAGGTTCGGGACGAATACGTTCAGCCGGAGCTGGAGCGGTGGATTCAGCGGATGGTGTGGTGGAACCGGGCGGAGAATCTGGACAAGGCCCCGACTCTGGGTGACGAGCACCTACGGGTGATGTTCGAGGGAAACAGGGTGGATGCCCGGGTGGAAGGGCGGAAGGTGGAGGGCACGCTGCCTGACGACACGCAATTCAATGACGACGGGCCGCTGGGTGCGGCGCCGATTCTGAACGCGGAGCGCACGGTTGAGATTGGCGACGCCGGGGATTTTGATCGGGGGCAGCCTTTCTCCGTCGCCGCGTGGGTTTATCTGCCCGAGGAGTTTGACGGTGATGGCGCCATCGTGGCGCGCATGGGCGGCGATGACGTGAAGAACCGCGGGTGGGACTTTTTCGTTTCGAAGGATACGTTTGGAGTGCATCTCGTCCATGCCTGGCCGGCGGTGGCCATGAAGGTGCGTTCGTCGGACAAGTCGCTGACGCGGGGCGAGTGGCAGCATGTGGCGGCGAGCTACAACGGGGGAGGACGCGCGAAGGACGTGGAGCTTTACGTGAATGGCCGGAAGGCGGGCAATCGGGCGGACAACAACCGGCTTGAATACTCGATTCGCGTTGACGTGCCGCTGAGGATTGGGCGGCGGGAGAAGGGTTTTGAGCTGGATGATGTGGCGGTGCAGGACGCGCGGCTGTATCGGCGGGTGCTGGATCCGGCGGAGGTGATGGCGATTGCGGCGGCGCCTCGAATTCCGGAATTCGTCATGACGAGCAGGGGGTTGTTCTCCGAGGCATCCGACGCGGTCTTGCGGGCGAAGCGGGCCGCGGATGAAGAGCGCAAGCGGCGGGAAGAAATGGAAAAGGAACAGGAGACGAACGCCGAGACGGAGGCCGGGGAGTCGGAGCCGACAAAGAAGGAGCCGACAGAGGAGGAGAGACTGGCGGCCATGCGGGCGGAGGCCGAGGCCGAAAGACTGGCGGCGCAGGCCGGGCGCATCGAATACCACAGGGCCGCGCTGCGGGATTATTTTCGTGTCACCCGGTTTTCTCCGACGCGCGACGCGATGGAAACGCTGGCGTCTTTGAAAGGGGAACGGGACCTCATCGCCGGGCGCAGTCCGGTGACGCATGTGCAGCGGGAGAAGGCGGACTCCGAGGCGATGGCGCGGATTCTCAATCGTGGGCAATATGATCAGCCGGGGGAGGAAGTGGAGGCGGACACGCCGGGGTTCCTGCCGCCGCTGCCGGAGGACGCGCCGCGCAACCGCCTTGGTCTGGCGCAATGGATTGTCTCGGAGGAGAACCCGTTGTTCGCGCGTGTCACGGTGAACCGCTTCTGGCAGGAGGTGTTCGGTGTGGGGTTGGTGGAGACCACGGAGGACTTTGGCGTGGTGGGTACCCCGCCCGTGAACCGGAAGCTGCTGGACTGGCTGGCGGTGGAGTTTCGCGAGAGCGGGTGGGATGTGAAACATTTGTTCAAGCTGATGGTGTCGTCTGCGGCCTACCGGCAGGGGGTGGAAGTGACTCCCGAAAAGCTGGAACTCGATCCGCGCAATCGTTATTTGAGCCGCGCGCCGCGGTTTCGGATGGACGCGGAGATGATCCGTGACGGCGCGCTGGCCGCGAGCGGTTTGCTGGTGGAGAAGGTGGGCGGGCCCAGTGTGAAGCCCTATCAGCCGGAGGGTGTGTGGGAGGCGGTGGCGATGCCCGAGAGCAACACGCGATTCTATGAACAGGACGGCGGTCCGGCGCTGTATCGGCGTTCGCTTTACACCTTTTGGAAGCGGGCGGCGCCGCCGGCGTCGATGGACGTGTTCAACGCCCCGAGTCGCGAGACGTGCACCGTCCGCCGGGAACGCACGAACACCCCGTTGCAGGCGCTGGCGACGATGAACGATCCGCAGTTCGTCGAGGCCGCCCGTGTATTGGCGGGGCACGCGCTCGCCGCGGCGGAAGGGGAGACGGAGGCGGCGATTGACGAGATGGCGAACCGCATCCTGCTGCGTCCGCTGAGCGAGAGTGAAAGGCCCATTGTCCGGGCCACGCTGGAGGCGATGCGCGAGTATTACGAGGAGCAGCCCGGAGCGGCCCTGGAGTTGTTGTCGGTCGGCGAGTCGGCGCCGGATGAAGGCGTTCCGCCGGAGAAGCTGGCCGCCTTTGCGATGGTGGCCAACCAATTGTTGAACCTTGACGAAGCGCTCAACAAATAGTGGGGAGAGAGCAGTCCTATGAGCTTGTTCAACGAATACATCCGCTATGAGACCCGCCGGCAGTTCCTGGCGCGCGGGACGAACGCCCTTGGATTTGCGGCGCTGGCCTCGCTGCTGGGGCCGGCCCTGAAACTTCGCGGGGAGGACGCCAAACGGCCGGGCGACCTGCTGCCGCACTTTCGCCCGAGGACGAAGAACGTGATCTATCTGCACATGGTCGGCGGGCCGTCGCAGATGGATTTGTTCGACCACAAACCGGAGATGAAGGAGTGGTATGACAAGGATCTGCCGGATTCGGTGCGCGGGGGCCAGCGATTGACGACGATGACGTCGGGCCAGAAGCGGTTTCCGATTGCGCCCTCGCTGTGGGAGTTCAAGCGGGTGGGCAGGAGCGGCATCTGGATGAACGAGGAATTGCTGCCGTGGACGGCGAAGTGTGTGGACGACATGGCGTTCATCCGCTCGATGCACACCGAGGCGATCAATCACGAACCGGCGATTCTGCAAATGCAGACGGGGAGCATGATTCCCGGGCGCGCGTGCATCGGGTCGTGGGTGAGCTACGGGCTGGGCTCGATGAACGCGAACCTGCCGGCGTTTGTGGTGCTGATCGCCGAGCCCACCAACAAGGAACAGATTCAGGCGATCAGCGCGCGGCTGTGGTCGAGCGGTTTTCTGCCGGGGGAACACGCGGGCGTTTCGTTCCGCAGCCAGGAGGACGCGATTCTGTTTCTGAACAACCCGCCGGGCGTGCCGGACGCCCTTCGGCGCAGGCAGCTTGACGGGCTGAGAGCGCTGAATGAACTGAACTTCCGGAAGGTGGGCGATCCGGAGACGCACACGCGCATCCAGCAGTTCGAGATGGCGTATCGGATGCAGTCCAGCGTGCCGGAATTGACGGATGTCGGGAACGAACCGGACTCGACGTATGACCTGTATGGCGAGGAGGCGAGGAAGCCCGGCACCTTTGCCTACAATGCGGTGCTGTCGCGCCGGCTGGTGGAGCGCGGTGTCCGGTTCGTTCAGCTTTATCTGAACAACTGGGACCATCACGGCAACGTGGCCGGGCGGCTGCCGATGCAGTGCAAGGACATCGATCAGGCGACCTACGGACTGATCACCGATTTGAAACAGCGCGGGTTGCTGGACGAAACGCTGATTCTGTGGGGGGGCGAGTTTGGCCGGACCATTTACAGCCAGGGAGGGTTGTCGGAGAAGAACTACGGGCGCGACCATCATCCCCGTTGTTTCACCATGTGGATGGCCGGCGGCGGGATCCAGGGCGGGACGGTGGTCGGCGAGACGGACGAGTTTTCCTACAACATCGTCAAGGACCCGGTTCACGTGCGGGACCTGCACGCCACGATCCTCCACCTGCTTGGCATTGACCAGAGGCGCTTGACCTACAGGGTGCAGGGGCTGGATATGAAGCTGACCGGAGTGGAAGCGGAGGCGCGCGTGGTCAAGCAGCTACTCGCGTAGGGATGGGGAAAGGAGTCAGTCAGGCATGTGGCGTTCCGCGGCCAGTTGCACGGTGAGGTTGTCGGGGTCGGGAAAGTAGATGCGGCCGGAGGTCCGGCGAATGTTTTCGATGCCCGCCGCGCGGAGTTTTTCCTCGGCTTGATCGACATTGTAGTTCCGGACGGAGTAGCAGTAATGATCGAGTCCGGCCTCGTCGCCGCGGAAGAGGGCGAGGAAGTTGTTGCCAAAGTTGAGGAAGGCGCTGCTGGCCGAGTCCCGGGAAACCTCCATGCCGAGATGTTTCAGGTAGAAATCCCGCGAGCGTGGTATGTCAGTGACGCGCAGGGCGATGTGGTTGAGTTCGGTTGCCTGGAAGGTGCTGCCGCCGGCGGGCGGGTTTTCGGCGCCGATCACGCGGCCGGCGCCGGCCATGAGGGCGGCGATGGTTCCCAGTCGCGTCACCATTTCGCGGCGCGTGACTCGTCCGGTCTCGTAGTCATGAAGCATCTGTTCGATTTCGTGTTGCATATGGGGTCCTTTCAACAAGGGGTTGAATACATGGAGGTGTGCAAAAACCCTTACCCCGTGCGTCCGTGGGGTCAAATGGAAAGATGAGCGGGGAGAGTGATCCGACTGACGTCGGATGCTACGGGGATGGGGGCGTCCCGCTGGTAGCAGCGGACGTGAGTCCGCTCTGACTTGGGTTGCGTGGCAGGGTGTGAGGGTGTCGAAAGGGCGACGGCCCGGGAGCAGAGGTTGA
>DATKEE010000290.1:0-5806 GCA_035544555.1 Candidatus Methylomirabilota bacterium | reverse complement strand
ATAGCGCGCTGAAGGGGTGGAGCAAGCAAAACGAAAAACGGCCAGGGAAGCAGGATTCTCGCCTTGGACGGCTCGCTGCGAGCCGTCCAAGGCGAGAATTCCCGGACTGACCGCCTGAGAGAAAGAGCTGCATGCGTTTTTGGCCCCTGTGGAAACAAAAACCTCCTCCAAGCTCTCCGCGCGTTTTTTTGAATCCATGCGGACGCCCCAGCTTTCCTCTCCTTGAATGCGTTGTCCTCCGTTTGAGCTTTGGCTCTCAGACCCCGTTTCTTATTGGAATACGACCCATAATACAGAATCAGATGCTCGCCGGGATCGGGAATGTGCTGTGAGCCTGTTTTAAAAATCGAGGGGATCGAACACTTGAAAATTGCGCTTCGGCCCGCCCACCAAGTCCTTGCTGGCCGGTTCGGGAAATCGACCCATCCGGTTGTGGCCACTCTTGTAGAGTACCTTGCCTTCCTCTCTCTCTTCAAACTTCTCCAAATCAACTTGCCCTTGCTGCGAAAAACAGCATAGTAAACGCCGTTCGATGTGTCGCGGTAGAGATTCTGCCGCTCTTGCTGAACTTCCAGGAACGTGAATGCGATTTTGACATGCAGCTCACGCTACAGATAGAAGTTCGGGATAGAAGCAGAAATTCGCCTGCGCAGAATTCAGCGTAAGTTGCTGATAATAAATTGTTGGGGTCGTAGCTCAGTTGGTAGAGCGTCTCGTTCGCAATGAGAAGGTCAGGGGTTCGACTCCCCTCGGCTCCACCAACCTCCGCCAACCGCAGGTCGGTTGGCGGAGGTTGCCCGCCATAGCCCTTGGCGAAGGCGGGCCACCCTTCCAAACCTCGGGCCACGGCTGACAGGATGCCTGAACTGAAAAACCATAATCAGATCAAGCCTCGGCAAGGCGGAAGGCGGCGACGGAGGGATCGGGATGGCGCTCCAAACTGTCCACGCCGATCTGCGGAATGTAGTAGCGCGTATGAATCCCTTCATGTGGATGTTGGTCCACAACATCCGTCACTACCTCCACCGCAAGGAGACCTTCGGAGTTGCGTCGAGCCCAAAGCGTCCCGATACCGTGCGCCGTGCCCTCTGCCGTGGGAATCCAAAACTCAACGGATTTGTCCTGAAGCTCCTCGGGCTGCCATGTGGAGTGGGTCCAAATCGGTTTCTTCTGCTTGTCGTCTGTGCTCATGCCCGCCAGTCTGAACCGCACACTCCAAAAGTCCATTGAATTGCCCAAATGTCAGCCTCCGAACCTGGCCCCGGATACCCCTTCCCTTACCCGCACCCGCAGGCCGTAAGGCTCCGGAGTCTCGCGGAATGAGATGACTCCACGCTCGGAGGTTACCCCGCGCCAGGGATCGTTCGTCACCAGGAGATTGCCGTCGATGTCCAGGTAATCCGTCATCCCGGCCAGATGCGCCGCCGCGGTGGTCAGCAGGCTCGATTCGATCATGCAGCCCAGCATCGTCTTCAACCCCGCCTTGCGCGCCGCGCGTAACGTTTCGAACGCGCCGCTGATCCCGCCCGTCTTCATCAGCTTCACGTTCACTCCGTGATAACACTCCGCACAAGTCTCGATGTCGGCGGCCGAGAGACAGGATTCATCGCCCACAATCGGCAGGGGACTGCGCGCCTTTAACCAGGCCAGATCCCCGGGAGCGCTTTCCGCCGGTATCGGTTGCTCGACGAACTCGATGTGACCGTCCTCCGCCAGCCATTCGATCCGGCGCAACGCCTCTTCCTTTGTCGTCCAGCCCTCGTTGGCATCGACGCGCACCGTCTTTCCCGGCGCGGCTTCGCGCAGGGCCTGGAGATTCTCGCGATCCTGCGGACCGCCCACTTTCAATTTGAGAATCGGATACTCCTCCGCCGCCGCCACTTTGCGTCGGATCACATCGGGCGCATCGATGCCGATGCTGAACGACGTGACATGACGGCCCTCGGTGAAACCCAGCCCAAGGAAATCGTGGATCGGTTTCCCCGCCCGCCGGGCGGCGCCATCCAACAGCGCGATGTTGAGCGCGCCCTTCGGCGCAAAGTCCTTCGCCGACAGACCCTCGAGATACGTCATGCTGCCGGGAACGTCGTCAAAGGAAAGCCGCTCCGGATCGATGCGTTCCAGGAAGGCGCACGCGGTGTCCACGTTTTCGTCGTAACGTGTCGAGGGCGCGGCTTCGCCCAATCCGATGGTGCCGTCCGGGGAGAGCAGTTCGACGAAGACCACGCCGAAGGCGGTTTTGCCGCCGCTGCCGCCGGGTTTCACGCTGCTGGCGATGGTCCAGCGATGGGCCAGTTGCAGGTCGGCCCGGCGGAACTTGAGCTTCATGCGGGCGATTCTGCACAACCCCGCCCGCCTTGCAAGGCACCCGGCAGCGCGTAGGTTCGGCAACCGCCGTTCGGACGTGCGGCGGCTGGCCTTTCCGCCTTCGCCATGGCTACGGCGGCCAAGCCGGCGGACAGGTCAGACACAGTCGCGCTCCGAGCAAAAAGAGAATCGCCGCCCGCGTTGGGAACATTGTGGACGAATACTCACGGGGTATAGTAGCGTCAAATTCTCTCGCCTATGACACGCCAACAAGTTCTCGACCTTTATTTCCTCGATGCGCGCTGCAAACTGATCGATCTGGCGGCCTTTCTCGACCGTGTCGAACGCGCCGAGGGCCCGGAGGATTTTCGCCTGACCGCCTTCCGAAAGGCCGTCAACGAACTGGGCGGAGCAGGCCGTGAAAGAGCTCGCCGGGTGCTCGAGGTGTTCAGCGATCCCACCACGCAACCCATCCCCGCCGCCACCACCAAGGCCGCGTGCGGCGCCTGGCCGGAAACCAAATAAAGACGTTCCCATGCGCTACATCGAACCTCACGGTCACATGGTCAGCCGGACGACCGACGACTACATCGACATGGCGACGGCCGGCTGCGAGGCGGTCTGCGAACCGGCCTTCTGGGCGGGCTTCGACCGCAGTTCCGTCAATGGCTTTTACGATTACTTCCGCCAGCTCACCGAGCACGAACCCAAGCGAGCGGCGAAGTTCGGCCTTCAGCATTACACCTGGCTCTGCATCAATCCCAAGGAATCCGAGGACACCGCCCTGGCGGACGAGGTGCTGGCCATCATTCCCAGGTTCATCGACCAGCCCAACGTCCTCGGCATCGGCGAAATCGGCCTGAACAAGAACAGCCGCAACGAAATCAAGGTGCTTGAAAAGCACGTCGATCTCGCCGCCCGGCACGATCAGTTGATCCTGGTGCACACGCCGCATCTCGAAGACAAACTCAAGGGCACGAAGCTCATCATCGACGTGATCCGGAATGACTCCCGCGTCAAACCGGAGCGAGTGATCATCGATCATGTGGAGGAACACACCATTCGTCCGGTGCTCGATGCCGGGTTTTGGGCGGGAATGACGCTGTATCCCGAGAGCAAGTGCACCCCGGCGCGCGCCATCGACATGCTGGAAGTCTTCGGCACCGAACGCGTCTGGATGAACAGCGCCTGCGACTGGGGCGTCAGCATCCCCCTGGCGGTTCCGCATACGATGCTCGAAATGCGCAAGCGCGGCCACACCCCGGAAATCATCGACAAGGTGGTGTATCAAAACCCGAAGGCATTCATGAGCCAGTGCCCCAAATTCAAACTGGCATGAACCTCCGCCACGGTCTCCACCTCGCCTACTGCACCAACATCCACCGCGGACAAACCTGGCGGGAAACCCTCGACACCCTGAAGCGTCACACGCTCGCCGTCCGGCAGCGCGTCTGTCCCGATCATCCCTACGCCATCGGACTGCGTCTCGGCGACCAAGCCTCGCGCGAGTTGAGCGACCCCGCAACGCTGTCCGCCTTCCGCCGGTGGCTCGACGACCATCACTGCTACGTTTTCACGATCAACGGATTTCCCTACGGACAGTTCCATGGCGGGCGGGTGAAGGAACAGGTCTATGTGCCCGACTGGACCACAAACGAACGCGTCGAATACACGAACCGCCTCTTCGATCTGCTCGTGGAATTGATCCCGGAGGGCGCCGAGGGCAGCGTCAGCACCGTGCCGGGTTCGTTCAAGGAATTCATTCACTCGGCTGAACAGGACCGGGCCATGCGCGACAATCTCTGGCGTTGCGTCAAACATATTGCCGCCCTCAGCGACCGCACGCGCCGCAAGCTTCACCTCGGCCTCGAACCCGAACCGCTCTGTCACCTCGAGACCAGCGACGAAACCGTGGCGTTCTTCGACCGTCTCCGCGCCGATCATCCGAATGACGAGCGGTTGGGCCTCCACCTGGGCGTCAATTACGACAACTGTCATCTCGCCGTCGAGTTTGAGGAACCGGCGGATGTGATTCGCAAGTTCTCCGACAACGGGATCCGGATCAGCAAACTGCATTTCAGTTCCGCGCTGAAGGTGCGGCCGACAGAGGAGGCGCGCGCGGCGCTGCGGGGATTCCTCGATGAAGTCTATTTTCATCAGGTGATCGCGCGGTTGCCCGGCGGGGCTCTGACGCGGTATCGGGATCTCGACGTGGCGTTGGACGCGGCGGCGGCGAAACCGCCCGAACCGGGCACCGAATGGCGCATCCATTTTCACATCCCCCTCCACAGCGAACCCACGTCGCTGTTCGGCACGACCTCGGACCACATCCTGGGCGTGATGGACGAACTCCGGGCGAACCCGGGTCTTTGTTCGCACATCGAAATGGAGACCTACACGTGGGAGGTGTTGCCGGCGGAGTTGAAGAACCGGGATGTCGTGGATCAACTGGTTGCCGAATACGACTGGACGCTGAAGCGGCTTCGCGAGCGGGGAATGGGGCCGGTCTGGGAAGGGCAGGAACCTCCAGCCGCCGCGGGTAATTCGTAAAAGGGGTCGATTATTAGTGCTCTTCGTGGTTGTTGCCCGTCATAGCACAAACCGTGTGATGCCGTCTTTCAACAGCGGGACATTGAAATTGATCAGCAGTCCGGTCTTCATCTTCGCCAGTTTCAGACATCAGACAATCCCGATGAGTGCTCGGATGCGGTGATTGAAGTCGCTAAACACACTTCCTGATCGAGGAGTCAATTCAGAGAGATTGTAGAACCTGCCAGTGCTTGGACTTTCGGTTCGGGCAATTGCTATCCTCAACTTGCCGACGGTCATCTGGAGCGCCTCCATCAGGTAGAGGCGGCGGAAACGGACGAGTTCAACACTGAACAGCGCCTGCAACTCGGGATTCGGGATTTGGATGGTGGCGGGCATGGAAAACTGTTGAGTGGGCTGGTCAGTAAACCAACTCTGGCTGGCTGGTGGCTGTTCTGATTCGTTGTCGCGCGATGGCAATGTAATCCGGATTGAGCTCGATGCCGACATAGCGGCGCCGAAGTCGCTCGCATACGACGCCCACAGTTCCCGCGCCGAAATAAGGATCCAACACAGTATCGCCCGAACGGGTGGACCCGAGGATACAGGGTTCCACGAGCTCCTCGGGAAAGGTGGCAAAATGCGCATCCGGCAACGGCCTCGTGTTGATGCTCCATACTGTCCGACGGTTGCGTCCTCCATTTCCATTGGTCTCCTTCTGCGCCTCATAGTCGTAGAAATAGCGCTCGGACTTGGTGAACATAAAAATGAACTCGTGAGCTCGTGACGGACGGTCTTTGACGGATTCTGGCATGGCATTCGGCTTGTGCCAGATGATGTCCGTCCTCAAATACCAACCCGCCTGCTGCAACGCGAACGCCATCCGCCAGGGCAAGCCGATCAAGTCTTTTGGTTTAAGTCCGTCCGGTGTGTCAGGGCGCACTTCCATTGCGCGTGCGGGGTTCTTCTT
>DATKEE010000289.1:0-15628 GCA_035544555.1 Candidatus Methylomirabilota bacterium | reverse complement strand
CACGTTGCTGGCGCTCGTCCGGTGATCCCAGCCTTCGGGTGCGTCAATATCGGCATCAGCCGTCCCGCCGTCCTGGCCCGTGTTGTGGAGCCCCCAGAGCCTTCCATTCGCGTAGTGTGTATCGTTGGGATGCGTCTGAGTGGCCTGAATGATGTAATCCGGCTCCGCGTATTTCACCAGGCCGCTGTTCTCGAAGTCATCGATCGCCTCCGCCACGGTCACACCTTGCGGCAGTTCCACCACCTGTATGTTGCCGATGTGCGGATAACTTCTCAGCACGCTGGTGCCGATCTGTGCGTGCAAGGCGCCGATGTTGGCAACCTTCGGTTTGACGAGTATCCGGTCGTCACGGAAGGCAGGCTGAGCTTGCATCCGCGCCGCTGAGAGCAGGAGACCGAAACCAACAAGGCTTCCGATAACGGCATGACTGAATCGAGTGTTCATGATGCGTTCCTTTCGGTTTTCACGTTTTTATAGTCTGTGCCGGGTGAGTTCACCGGCAACCCGTCCATGATCCCGGAATCGGATCACTCGAATCGAGGGCAGACAATAGGACGTGAGCGACATTTATGATGTCTGAGCGACATGCGGGGAGATTCTCGAGCCGTGCGGGCGTCCCGGTGATGCTTCGCAAGACCCATCCGTGGGCTCCGGAGTCGGAAAAGAGAGGACAATGCCGGTAAGCAGGTTTTTGCGACAGCCCGTGAGCGTGGAGCCTGCAGAACTGCCGGTGGTTTGTGATCTTAAGCGGTCCTTGTTCCGTAACGTCGGTTGACAGAGCTGTCCAGCGGGTGGCCATACGTGGTGATCTGGATAACAGTCCCGGAATCTCTCAACGGGAGTGTTGTTGTAAAACAACCAACAGCCTCCCAACCGGCTCGGCGACAGCTTGGAATGGCTGCGCTACGGGCTCTCGCTCGTAATGCGAAGAATGAGGCGCGACGTGATCCGGCCCTGGACCCACTCAGTCCTTCTTTGTGGGGGAGGAGATCGCGCCGTTCCGTGGACCAACCGTGAAGAAAGAAGCCGCTCCACGAATCAATTGCCGGATTCCGCGGCCTTGACGCGATAAAAGCGCGCTATCGAATCCGACTTCGGCAAGACCCAGTGGTTCGTTTTTAAGGGCCACTCCCCTCCTGGAACCACCAGCCAATTCGTCCCAGCCGGAGATTCCGTGTATTCCAGAGTATAAACTTGGTTGGTGCCCAGACCGCTCCAGTAAAATTCGAGTTGTTCCCCGTCCGGCACGATGGACAGATACAGTGGAGAGGAGCCGAGTTCTCTGACGACGGTGTAGTTCCAGAATCCAATCAGGCCTTGTCGTCCGTCATTGCCTTGGTACCAATCGGGATTGTTCTCGACCTGGGTGGGATTACCATCAAGTAATTCGGCCGAAATGTCAGCGAACCTGAGGAATTCGACAATATGCCAGGACCATTCGGGCAGTTTGGGATCGAGCATATTCCGGTTGATGCCATCCTTCCCGGCTGCCAGTTTTGCCGCTACGATCGTCTGGTCGCCGCCTTGCAAACTCCCTGACTGTGCCTGGCTGATCAAAAACCGGGCATGGTCAATGTCCTCCTGCTCGGATAATGGCAATACATAGGAATCGTGCTTCGACACCCTTCCCGGAATCTCAGCCACCAGGAAATAGATGGTTTCAGCTGCTTTGACTGAAGCCAGTCCAAAAACCGAAATGAGGAGCAGGATGGAATATCGGAAGGCCGTCATGATTCGAGGAGAAAGTTACTCTGAATCCCAAATCCCACAAGTGCGAGGAGAGCGGTTCAGAACATTTGGTTCCATGCCCGAAAGTCTCGTGCCTTCTCGAATCGCAATCGATGGTATAAAAGCGACTTTCATGGAACGTCGGCGACATCAGAACCCTGATCCGCCCCAACTCCCCCTTTTGTGGCCAGTCGTCCGATCCATGATCGAACCCCGGCTCTCTACCCCGAGTTCACACGGCCTCCAGCGGCGGATTTCAAATGTCCGGACGAACAAGCTTCGTACCCCCCCCATTGCGAATTGCAAGGGTGTGTGGCCATATTTGCGTTTGAACCTGCGGATGAAATGGGATGGATCGGTGAAATGCAGTTCGTAGGCGACCTCCTTGACGTGGGCGCCATTCAGCAGGAGTTCGGCGGCCTTCCTCAGGCGCAGGTCGTCCAGCCATTGTTGAGGCGATTGTTCCAGTTCCTCGTGAAAATAACGCTGGAGCTGGCGGGGGCATATCCGGCAGAGCCGTGCCAGATCGGAGGCATGGTAGCGGGCCTCGCGGGCCAACGCCGCCCAGTCGTGAATCCTGTTCAGATGACTGTTCATCCCGGTCACAGGCCGGCAGTTTGCGATGAGGTGGACTTGTGTTGATCCACCGGCAATCTGCCAACGTCCGTGTTTCACCCTGTTCCGGTGCGCTGGCCGCCCCCACTGGCTGCCGCGCGACCGCCACCCGTTCAACCCGTCTCACATACCCCATCCCGCTGGAGCGGGAATTCAAATCGGGAGGCTAGCCACAATAGATACGTTCCGTGGGAATGGTTTCTTTCAAAAAAGTTTTGTTATTTGAGAAATTCTTCCGAAAGGAACGCAAAAGGCCGAAATAGTTACTGAACCCGGGGGTCCATCTGCAGGTTCTGATCAGGCGGAAGGAAAACCGCGGATGTCGGGGATGAGCGCGGATGAAGGGAGGATCTGGAACGATTCGATGTGTTCAGGAACTGCAGGACGAGGAAGAAAACTGACAGCCGAATGCGAGACAGACGAATAAAAGCGGGTATGGGAGGGTCGGATTCGCCTGTCCCCATTCGTTTGTCATTCCGCTCGGCAGGTGCGGGCTGGAGTTTTGCGGGTGATCCACGGATGGGGGGAGGAAACCACAAGTCGATTGGATCTGGTTCGTTATCCGCGTTCATCCGCGACATCCGCGGTGCTTCATCTGAACCATTTTGTATGTTCAGAAACTTTGGACGAGGATGGAAGCTGACAGGCGAATGGGGACAGACGAATGAGCGGCGGGCATCGGAGGATCGGATTCGGCTGTCCCCATTCGTTTGTCATTCTTTCCCGGTCTGTCTGATTCGTGTCCATTGGTGGTTTCCCTTCTCCCGTGCAAAGGCCGGATATGAGTGATCCGACTCACGTCGGATGCTACCGGCATTGGGGTGGTACGGATTGCGTCGGCAACGCCTTCGGAGGGATCAGGGCGCCATCGCCCGATAGAAGCGGCGCGGGGCGGTTGTCGAGGGTTCCTCGCTGAACTCGAAGGTGCCATCCATCGAAGTGGAATTCGTGAACACCGGCACCCACTCTGTCAGATCGGTCGAGACTTCGAAGACAAAAGTGAGGTTGGGTTCCGCGGAAACCCGCACTCGAAATGGTTCATCGGCCGCCGCCTGGATCGCGGCAAGTCGGAGGGGCGGAACGAGCGCCTGGTGCAGGTTAAGGCGTCCGCCCGTCACGCATTTGCCGGCCAGCGCCGGCAATGGATCGGTGCCATTCAGGATTCGGGCGATGATCTGTTGATGAGTCTCCTCCGGATGCAGGGTCCACACGAGCGCGCACGCGCCAGTGACGAACGGCGCGGCGAACGAACTGCCGGTGATCGTGAAATAGAAACTGTCCGTCGCGCCGAATGTCGAATGGATCTGCTCGCCCGGCGCGGCCAGATCCACATGGGTCGCGCCGTAGTTCGAATCCGCGCCCAGGGCGTCGTTGCGGGTCGTGTAGGCGACCGAGAGAACGTTGTCGAGATCGTAGCTCGCGGGATAAACCGGAGTGGCATCCAGGTCGGTGCCGCTGTTGCCGGCGGCGGCGACGACAATGATGCCGGCGTTGCGCGCGCTCAGAACCGCGTTGGACAACGCCAGCGAATTCGTCTCGAAACCCCAGCTCGCGTTGATGATGTCCGCCCCGTTCATTCGGGCGAACTCCATGCCGGCAATCGCCGACGAAAGATTGCCGACGCCGAAATTGTTGAAGGCTTTGCACGCCATGATTTGCACCTCCCAGGCGACACCGGTCACGCCGATCTCGTTGTTTCCCACGGCGCCCAGAATCCCCGCCACGAGGGTGCCGTGGCCGCTGTCGTCGCTGGTGTCGGTGGTGCCGGCCAGGGCATTGGTGCCGTGGGTGCCGTCGGAAGGATTCACCCACATGTTGGCCGCGAGATCCTCGTGAGTGTGGCGCACGCCCGTATCCACCACGGCCACCACGATCTCCGCCGCGGAGGTAAGCACCTCCCACGCTTCGGGCGCGTCGATGTCGGCGTCCTCCGTGCCGCCGTTTTGCCCGGTGTTGTGCAGGCCCCAGAGCGTGCCATCGGCAAACTTCGGATCATTGGGAGTGGCAAAAGCGCGGATCGTGTAGTCCGGCTCGGCAAATTCCACCAGACCGCTTTCCTCATAACTCCCGATGAGTTCAGGCACCGTCTTGTCCCCGGACAGATGCAAGACCTGCAGGTCGCCGATCCCCTTAAACGTTTGCAGCACCTCGACACCGAGCTGCCGATGCAATTCAACGAGCGCAACAGGAGCGATGTCCGCCTTGGGTTGAACCAGAATCCGGTCGGTTCGATACGGCGGAGGAATAATCCGCAACGACGACGGAGCGGCAACCGGCAGCCCGCCGGCGCACAGGGTCAACGCACTCGCGACATGGAGACACGAGAGGATTCCAACCAATGCGCGGAGGCATGGCACGATTTGCATGGTCCTAGTGAAATCATCCTGCCGGGCGGGGACCCCCGCGCCGCGGCGGGCCGGACAGTGGGATCCGACTCACGCCGGATACACCGTCACGGCGCGCTGATCAACATGTCCTCCATCAATGCCAGCGCCGTCGCCTCCGTGATCTCCGGCACCCCATGGTTCCGCGCCGTCATCCCCTCGGACCCTCCCTGCCCCATCACGTCCGCCGAAGTCGCCTGCCCGATGATCTGGAAATCCTCCAGCCGGATCGCCGTCACCTGCAGATCCGGCACCTGATACACCCTGTCCGCCGCCAACCCGGCCACCGTCACGTCCCGCGACGAGATCAACACCTCCAACACCACGTCCGCAATCCGGCGAATCGCCTCGCGATCCTTCCGCGCCGCCGCCTGATCCGATGCCGTCAGGAAATCCTCGATCGACCGTTCACCGATCAAATCCATCGCCACCCGCTGATCCACCAACGCGGCGCCCGCCATGCGCAGCGGCCGCCCGAACAACCGTTCCACGTCACGCACGGTCTGGCGGTCCGCCAGCTTCCGTTCGGGCCGCTCGCGCATCCGGAAACGATTCTCACGCCGGACTTCCTCGCTCTCGCTCCGTGCCTCTCCCTTCCCGGGCAATCCGTCCCCCGCGTTCACTGTCACATCGCCTCCCGCCGTCACCGTGACGTTGGGCCTCCCGGCGCCCGCGGCCGGAACCTCGACGTCCGAGGAATCGGTTCGCCGCCGCGTCACCGTGCTCTCCCGCCGGCCCGTCAAGGCCAGGCCCCCCGTCTCCTCCACCAGTTCGCGATTCACGAAAATCAGAAATCGCGGCTGCCCCGGCTCCGGAAACGCCTCCCGAAACCGGTCAATGATCGACTGCGCCTGTTCGGGCGTCACCAGCGCGGCACGTCCCGGCGGGGATTGCTGCTCGTATCGATACCGCGTGGGCGCAGTGTCGCGCGGCGGCGCCTCCACAACGGGCGTCGCGCTTTCCGGCTTATCATCCTTTCCCTCCGCCGCCACAACCGTTCCCGCGGCGGCCAGCAACACGGCTCCCAGCATCATCAGTTTCATATGCGTTCCTTTCCACCGTCGGCACCGAGGGGCCGGCGGCCCTTCACACTCGGTCTTCCTCCCGGTTCAGGCAAACCGGATCGGCGCTCGCGCTCAGCGGGCCTCGCGAACCCGGATGGTAAACTTCTCCGCCTTGTCGTTGAGCGACGTGAACGACACCGATTCCTGCGAATTCTCCGTGAGAATCAACGTCCGCCACGGGCTTTCGTCACCCGTCGAGAATCCCTGCGCGTCCTTGAACACGCAATTCACCTGCACTTGGAGGCGCCGGTTCTCGCGGTTCACGATGTTCGCCGTGACCTGCAACCGGCCGTCCTCCATCGTGCGCCGTTGAATGCCGGTGGTCGAAATCGAACGCTGCGCGCCGGGATCCATCAGGACCAGCGGCTCCCGGTTCTCTGTCTCGTGCGATTCCTTGAGAACCGGCGCGTAGGCGCCTTCGTGGCTTTTGCAGCCCGTGTGGACAATCAGGCCGACGGCGGCCGTGAGCAGGATGATCTTCGATTTCATAGTATGAGCGGAGTTGAGGATTGATCGCTGATGAACACCACCTGATCGCTCCGGGTGTCCTGAATTTCCAACCGGACAGTCTTGCCGAGCCAAGGCAGGACCCGGCCGCCCGCATCACGAAACTCCACCCGCAGCTCGTGGGCGCCCGGCGGCAGGGACAGGGAGGCAAAGCTCAGAAACTGCGGCAGGCTGCGCCAGCACCGGGTGTCCGCCTCCGGCCGCGTGCTCGCCGAAACGATCTTGCCTATCAACCCGGCCGCCAGCACCGCCAGCCCCGCCTCCTGCGTCTGACGGCGCTGCGCCAGGATCGCCCCCGTGATCAACGCGGCATCCCCGGCCGTCCCGGTCGCCGACTTGAACACCGCCTGATTCGCCAGCACGTGGTCCATCACCCGGCCGCCCCGCGTCGTCGCCTGATAATAAAGATCATCATACCGGGGAGCGTCCACCGCCCGGCCCCCGGCCCGAATCACCGCGCTCCGAACCTGCGATGTCTCCACCCGGAACCGCAGTTCCTCACGATGCTCGCCGGTCGCGTACTTCACCGGACCCGGTCCGAATTCGACGAACAACAATACGTTGTCCTTCACTTCATACGGAGGCGGCTTCGACAATCGGGCGGACTCCAGGGCCCGCGCGTAGGCGTCGGAACCGTCCCCGGCAAGTTTGGCGGTGGCGAGACCGTCCAGGTAATCCAGCAACACGTAGTCACTCGCGTACTCGTGATTCTCCGTGTCCGCATCCTGGAGCTGCGCACTGCGAAAGCAGGCGCGCGCGTTGTCGGGCTCGCCATCCATCCAGTAAAGTATCCCCCGGTAATACCACGCCATCACCCGCTCGTAAGGCTCCCCGATAAACGTCTTCTTCGCCTCCTCCCGAAAATGCCCCCGCGCCCTCCGGGCATCCCGGTCCGGTCCAAATACCCCGCCGATCGTCAACAACGCGTCATCCAGCCAGACCCGCGCCTGATCAAAATCCCCGGTCCGCATCGCCGCCAACGCCCCACGATACTGCCACAACACCCGGTCCCTTTCCGGCCCCTCGACAATCGCCCGCGGCGCGTCCACCAGCGGGTCCCCCGTCAATGGGAAGGAATATCTCGTCGTGGTCGCGCATCCGGCCCCGGACAGGACCACGCCCAACAACAGCGAGCAGCAAATCCGCTTCATGAATGGACCGGGGCGGCGCGGATACCGGTCAACGATAAACCGCGTCTTCAAGCCCCTGCTTTTTGATCTCGGACGCATCCTCCCACACAATGTCGCTGGTGCGGGCGTCGATCAACTGGAACGAGTAAAGGATGTAATCGCTCGTCCCCGCCCGCGTCCGCGTCGTCAACCCCTGCAGCGTCCCGGTCAGAAAATAATCCGCGCCCCGGAACTCCACCGCATTGGGATCGCTCGTGCTCGTCACCTGCCCCGCCTGCTTGAGTTCGCGTTCCCGCTCCAGCGCCGCCATCCGGTCCCTAGCCAGAAACAACACCTGCCCGCGCGCCTTGCTGTTCAATTGCGTCCGGATTCGCGTCAGAAACATGTCCTTGTTGATCGGAAACCGCGTCTCGTTGTTCACCGGATCCAGCACAATCCGCGGCGTCCCCTCCGCGTTCGCTATCTGCGGTATCTCCAGAATGCTCCGCGCCATCAAATCCGTCACCGCCACCAGATCCTGCGACTCAATCCCCGTCCCCGCCACAAACCCGCGCTCGTCTGCGCTCATCTCCGTGACGGGGACTCCCGAGGGATTCTTGACGCCCGACGACGCACACCCGGCCAGCAACAACGCGCCCGCGCTCAGACTGGCGGCCACAATGAATTGGGATCGAATCATAAAGTTGTTTTCAGTTTTTTCAGTTCTCAGTGCCCTGAACCTTGCCCCGGGCCAGGCGGAACTTCCAGTCCATACTCATCCGCGGGCTCAGCGCCCAAACAACCGGTTCGCCGCCGCCATCTCACCCGCCGGCAAGCTCCGCTTCACCGGCGCCCGCTCCACTGCCCGCTCCTCCGCCCGCGGCGCAACCGCCTGAATCCGGGCCGCCGCCCGCGCCTGCTCAGCCGCGATCTCCCGTGCCCGTGCCCTCTCAAAAGCGCGCCTTGCCTCCCGTTCACGAGCCAAATCCTCCGCAATCGTCCCCAACAACCACCCCGCGCCCGCCCCAATCGCCACACCTTCCGCCGTCTGGCCATGATGGTTATGTCCGATAATCCCCCCCGTCACCCCGCCCAGGATCATTCCCAATCCGCCGTAGTCCGGCCTCGAAGCACGATAGGACCGATACGGCACATGACCCCGCGACCGATATCCGCGAACATAAGGATCCTGGTAATAGGGATCGCTGTAATGGATCCGCTCGCGGGCGTTCCTTTCCTGATGGGCGATGGAACCCAGCAACCAGCCCACACCCGCGCCAATTGCCGCGCCCTCCGCCGTCTGCCCGTGATGATTGTGGCCAATGACGCCGCCTGCCACGCCCCCGACTGCCGCCCCGGCAAACGACTCCGGTGTGAACAATTGCGCCTGGATGCCCACGATCGACAGGCCGAGCAAAATTGAACCAAGTAGCTTTCTCATTGGGATGCCTTTCCGGGACCGTCGTCTGGGATGGACGATCACGCCAACGGTTTATTCGCGCAATCCCGAATCCTGAATCCCCAATCCACCTCGCCCCACACAGAACGTCTTGTCAACAAATGGAATAGACCCATAATCGCCGCTTCCTCTGCTTCCTCTAACTGCGGCCTCCCGTCGCGCATTCCTCCATGGGTGGCAGCGGACGTAAGTCCGCTCTAACTTTTCTTCGATTGACGGAAATGCCCGCCAAACCACATCGACTTCGAACACGGAAGCTTGGCTGCTCAGAAAGCGGTCCCGGGATCCGCTCGAATCCGTGTTCGTAATTGCAATCCACCACCGGCATTTGGTTGCGACCGCCGCCAGGTCCGGGCACTCTAACCCCCGCATGTTGGCCAGACGTGTCATTCCGTGCCTCGACGTCCACGACGGTCAGGTCACCCGCGGCGTCCAGTTCGGCAAAGCCGAAGCCGGGGAACTGCGCAATGTCGGCGACCCCGTCGAACTCGCGCTCCGTTACAACGAGCAGGGTGCCGACGAGATGGTCTTCTTCGACATCACCGCCACCGCTCACGGCCGTGCCTCCATGATCGACGTCATCCAGCGGGCGGCCGACCAGTGCTTCATGCCCCTCACCGTCGGCGGCGGCATCCGTTCGGTCGAGGACATGCACACCATGCTCAAGGCCGGCGCCGACAAGATCAGCATCAATTCCTCGGCCCTGGCCAATCCCGAGCTGATCCGCGCCGGCTCGGAAAAATTCGGCAGCCAGTGCATCGTCGTCTCCATCGATGCCCGGCGCACCAGGCCCGGTCATTGGGAGGTATTCTCGCACGGAGCACGCAAACCGACCGGCCTCGAGGCCGTGGCCTGGGCGGAGAGCGCCGTCGCCCTCGGAGCGGGGGAGATCGTGCTGAACAGCATCGACGCGGATGGCACCAAGGCCGGGTTCGACCTCGAAATCACCCGGCAGGTCAGCCGCGCGGTGCGCGTCCCGGTCGTCGCCAGCGGCGGAGCCGGCAAACTGGAACACCTCGCGGCGGTGCTGCTGGAGGGGGAAGCCGACGCCGTGCTCGCCGCCAGCATCTTTCACTACGGCGAATACACCGTCGCCCAGGTCAAGGAATACCTCGCCCGCCGGAACATCCCTGTAAGACTATGAACCCACTGGACAAGCTGAAGTTCAACGCGGACGGCCTCATTCCGGCCATCATCCAGGACCATTTGAACGGTCGCGTTCTGATGATGGCCTGGATGAACCGCGCCTCCCTCGAAAAGACCCTCGAAACCGGACGGACCTGCTTCTGGAGCCGGTCCCGCGGAACGTTCTGGATGAAGGGCGAATCCAGCGGTCACATCCAGTCCGTGAAGGAGATCGCCTACGATTGCGATGCCGACACCCTCCTCGTTCAGGTCGAACAGACCGGCGCCGCCTGCCACGAAGGATACCGCTCCTGTTTCTTTCGCGCCTTCGGCAAAAACGGAACCGACGAGCGACTCGTCGAGCCTCGCCTTCTGGGCCCCGACCAATTCCACGGAAAAAAGTGATGGGCGAAATAATCCCCTTTCTCAGCCGGGAATACTTCCTCCTGCTCAGTCTGCTCGCCTTCTCCCGGGCGATGGATTTCCTCAGCACCTGGATCGCCACCCCCAACCTCATGCTCGAAGGAAATCCCCTCGCCAAAAAGCTGGGCTGGAAATGGGGCATCACCGTCAATACCGGCGTGTGCCTCCTCTTCGCCCTCTGGGCGCTGCCGGCCATTGTCATCTGCACCACCAGCCTCCTCGTGGCCACGCGCAATTTCCAGTCGGCCTGGCTCATGCACTCGCTCGGCGAGGAACGCTACCGCGAATGGTTCATCGATCGCCTCCAGCACACCAGCCTCCCCCTCTACTTGTTTTGCCTCATCGCCCAGACCGTGCTCACCGCCGGCATCGGCGCCACCCTCATGGCCTTCAGCCGCCATGACCTCATCCCCCTCGGCATCGGCCTCGGCATCATCACTTACGCAATCGCCGTCGCCTTCTACACCCTGCTCGCCCTCTGGCGCCTCCGCCGCGTCTTCATCTGATCCGGCCCACCATGCACTACCCCAACCCATCCGAATTCCTCGAGCTCGCCCGTCACGGAAACCTCATCCCCGTCACGCATCGAATCCTCGCCGACATCGAAACCCCCCTCTCCGCCTACCGCAAAATCCGCGGCCAGGGCGAATCGTTCCTGTTCGAGTCCGTCGAGGGCGGCGAACACGTCGGCCGCTATTCGTTCGTCGGCTGCAACCCCCGCGCCGTCATCCGCCAGTCCGCCAACCGCGTCGAACTCCTCGAACAGGGCCGCGTCATCGAGAAATTCGCCATCCCGAAACACCCCAACGAATCCTGCGACCAGTGCGTCCGCGACGGACTCGAGGTCGTCGATCGCGTCATGAGCCGCTACCGACCCGTCCCGCTCCCCGGCCTCCCGCGCTTCACCGGCGGCGCCGTCGGCTTCATCGGTTACGAGTTCATCCATGACGTCGAACCCGTCGTCCCGCGCCCCCCGCGCGACGAACTCCAGACTCCCACGCTCTGCTTCCTCATCGCCGACGAACTGCTCATCTTCGACCGCTTCAACCAAACTCTCACCCTCCTGGTCAACGCGATCATCGACGACGGCCAGTCCCCGGCCGACGCCTACGAGGAGGCCGTTTCGGAAATCGAACGCCTCCTCGCCCTGCTCGAACAACCCTCCGACCATCACCCCGTCTCCGTGCCCCGCGAGGTGCCTTCCGTCCCTTTCGAATCCAACGTCTCCCGCGAGCAGTTCGAACAAAACGTCGTCAAGGCCCGCTCCTACATCACCGCCGGCGACATCATCCAGGTCGTCGGCAGCCAGCGATTCTCCACGCCGCTCCATGCCGCCCCGCTCGATGTCTATCGTGCCGCCCGCTCCATCAATCCCTCCCCCTACATGTTCCTCCTCGAACTCGACGGCTTCTCCCTCGTCGGCGCCTCCCCTGAAATCCACGTCCGCTGCGAGGACCACCGCGTCCAGATCCGCCCCATCGCCGGCACCCGCCCGCGCGGGAAAACCCCGGATGAGGATCTCGCGAACGAAACCGACCTGCTGGCCGATCCCAAGGAACGCGCCGAACACGTCATGCTCGTGGACCTTGCCCGCAATGATCTCGGTCGCGTGTGTGACTTCGGCTCCGTCCAGGTCAAGGACCTCATGGCCATCGAACGCTACAGCCACGTCATGCACATCGTCTCCCAGGTCGAGGGTCGGCTCTCGGACCGCCATTCCCTCTACGATCTCATGCGCGCCACCTTCCCGGCCGGAACACTCAGCGGCGCCCCCAAAGTCCGCGCCATGCAGATCATCTCCGAACTCGAACAGACCACCCGCGGCCCCTACGGCGGTTGCGTCGGCTACTTCTCCTTCAATGGCAACCTCGACTGCTGCATCACCATCCGCACCGCCCTCCTCAAGGACGGCCGCGCCTACATTCAGGCCGGCGGCGGCTGGGTCTTCGACTCCACCCCCGAAGGCGAGTTCCAGGAATCGGTCAACAAAGCCAAGGCCATGCTCAAGGCCGTCGCCCTGGCCGAAGGCTTCACCCGCGTCCCCGCCACCGATCCCGGCGCCGCCACCGGCTGAAAAAACATTGTCATGTCCCCCGCAGGACGTAGGTTGATCCCGTTCAAATGACGAAGACTTTTTCGGAACTGGGTTTTCCCGGCCGCCTCATCGCCGTGGAGGGACTCGATGGCAGCGGAAAATCCACCCAGATTTACCTGCTCAAACGCTGGCTCGAACTCCAGGGCCTCAAGGTCTTCTTCAGCGAATGGAACTCCTCCGAAGTCGTCAAAAGCGCCACCAGCAAGGGCAAAAAGCGCGAACTCCTCACCCCCACCACCTTCAGCCTCATCCACGCCACCGATTTCGCCGATCGCTACGAACGCCAGCTCGTCCCCCTTCTCCGCGCCGGCTACCTGGTCCTCTGCGATCGCTACATCTTCACCGCCTTCGCGCGCGACATCGTTCGCGGCTGCCAGCCCGAATGGGTGCGCGGCATCTACAACTTCGCCGCCCTCCCCGACCTCACCTTCTTCTTCCGCGCCCGACTCGAGGTCTCCCTCCAGCGCATCCTCGACGGCCGTCCCCAGTTGAAATATTTCGAAGCCGGCATGGACCTCCGCCTTTCCGCCGATCCCTACGAAAGCTTCAAAATCTTCCAGGGCCGCATCCTCGAGCAATACCTCGCCATGAGCACCGAGTTCGATTTCCTCGTCATCGATGCCAATGAACCCATCGAAGCCCAACAGTCCGTCGTCCGACGCCTCCTGGCCGACCGCCTGGACCTCGGCGCCTACATTGGCAACCGCGTTCCTGTAACCTGATCCCTTATGGTGAAACGAACCGCCAGATCCCCCCGCCTCCACAGCCGCCGCATCGTCGTCCCCAAACCCACCGCCAGACGCCGCTTCTACGGACACGGCATCTGCAGCGTGGACCTCAATAAACTCGTCGGCAAACTCATCGTGGTCGAAGGCGCCGATGGCTCGGGACGCTCCACCCAGATCGCCCGCCTCGTCGAATGGCTCGAAGGCAGCGGACATGCCACCGTCCAGGTCGGACTCAAACGCTCCACACTCGTCAGCGAGGAACTCGACCAGGCCAAGCGCGGAAACATCCTCAGCCGCACCACGCTCAGCCTCTTCTACGCCACCGACTTCGCCGACCAACTCGAGAACGCCATCCTCCCGGGACTCCGCGCCGGAGCCATGGTGCTCGCCGACCGTTACATCTACACCCTCATGGCCCGCGACCTCGTCCGCGGCATGGACGAGGATTGGCTCAAAAACCTCTACGGCATGGCCATCGTCCCGGACTCCGTCTTCTACCTCAATGTCTCCCCCGAGGAACTTGTCCAACGCAACTTCGCCAAGGACTTCGCCCTCGACTACTGGGAAAGCGGCATGGACCTCGGCCTCTCCCGCGACATGTTCGACAGCTTCCTCAAATACCAGGCCCTCGTCGAAAAACAGTTCCGCCGGCTCCAGCAAACCTACAAATTCACCATCCTGGACGGCAACCGCTCCCCGGACGCGGTCACCGCCGAACTGAAAAAGAAAATCGAGGCCGTCCTCCTGGGCAGGTGAATCCACGCGCTCACTAAATACCACTATGGCGGACTCAGCGAGCAAGGCCGATCACTTCGTCGGCGTCGATTTCGGTGGAACCAAAATTCTCGCCGGCGTCTTCAAGAATTCCCTCGAATTCCTCGGCAAGGCCAAGGTCAGCACCAAGGCCCACCGCGGCCCCGAGGCCGTCATCGAACGCATCGCCCGCTGCGTCCAGGACGCCATGGACGAATGCGACCTCAACCTCAAACAACTCCGCGGCGTCGGCCTCGGCGCCCCGGGCGCCGTCGATCCCGAATCCGGCAGGGTCCTCTTCGCCTCCAACCTCGGCTGGGAGGATGTCCCCCTCAAAAAGGAACTCGAAAAACTCCTCGGCGTCCCCGTCTTCCTCGATAACGACTGCAACATCTGCATGCTCGGCATCCATGAAATCGAGCTCAAGGGCAAACCCAGGAACATGATCGGCATCTTCCTCGGCACCGGCATCGGCGGCGGCCTCATCCTCGAGGGCAATCTCTACTGCGGCCACAACCACGCCGCCGGCGAAGTCGGTCACATGATCCTCGAAGTCAACGGACCCAAATGCGGCTGCGGCAACAAAGGCTGCTTCGAAGCCCTCGCCAGCCGCACCGCCATCTTCAACCGCGTCCGCTCCGCCGTCAAAGACGGCCAGAAAACCATCCTCACCGACATGCTCGGCGATGAACTCACCGACCTCCGCAGCGGCGACCTCCGCAAGGCCCTCCGCAAGGGCGACAAATTCGTCGGCCAGATCATCGAGGAAGCCGCCGAATACACCGGTATCGCCGTCGCCAACCTCATCAATGTCTTCAACCCCGAAATCGTCGTGCTCGGCGGCGGCATCATCGACGCCCTCGAGGACGAAATGATGGCCATCATCGTCGAAACCGCCGGAGATTACGCCCTCCCACGCACCACCAAGGGCATCGAAATCATCGCCAGCAAACTCGGCGACGACGCCGGCATCCATGGCGCCGCCGTCCTGGCCCGGCGCGAAACCTCCCGGCCCGCATGACCCCCACCATCCCCGCCTCCCATTCCGCCCCCGCCGTCTCCCGCCCCGCCCAACGCCACGCCGTCATCGACGTCGGCACCAACTCCGTCAAACTCCTCGTCGCGGACATCTCCAACGGAATCGTCGAACCCATCCTCGAATCCAGCGAACAAACCCGCCTCGGCCGCGGCTTCTACCAGACCTGCCGCCTGCAGCCCGACGCCATCCGCCACACCGCCACCGCCGTGGCCGGGTTCGCCGCACGCGCCCGCGAACAACACGTCCACTCCCTCCGCGTCTTCGCCACCAGCGCCGCGCGCGATGCCTCCAACACCGACGAACTCACCCGCGCCCTCGAACACGAATCCGCCGTCCCCCTGGAAATCCTGACCGGCGATCAGGAGGCCGATTGGGTCTTTCAGGGCGTCAGCACCGATCCCAAACTGGCGGGCCGGCCACTCCTCATTCTCGACGTCGGCGGCGGAAGCACCGAGTTCATCCTCGGCCAGGGACACGAGAAGCACTATCGCAACAGCTTCAATCTCGGCACCGTCCGCCTTGTCGAAGCCTTCCCCTACAGCGACCCGCCAACAGCAGGCGAACGGCAACATCTTCGCGCCTGGCTCGAAGACTTCATG
>DATKEE010000288.1:0-4149 GCA_035544555.1 Candidatus Methylomirabilota bacterium | reverse complement strand
CAATGAATCGTCGCGTACCTTCGGAGCGCGGCCAGCCTGCCCGCGCGACTCTGCCCCGCACCACGCGCGGTCAAGCTGTCCGCGCTCCTCCCACCCCGTAGCCTCCGACGTCAGTCGGATCACTCTCCCACGACCGCATGCACCCATCCAATTCACCCGCCCCATCGCGAAAGCGGCAAGCTCCCATCGCAACTCCGGCAGGGACCCCTTCCACCGCGTCCCCGACCTGCCGAAGGCGCATGGATGAAAAAATTGAATCGGCCGTTGCCCCCTCGCCGGCCATTCCTCCGTGAATTATCCAGAAGCCATCCAGTATCTCCAGAGTCTCCAGGTGTTCGGCGCGCGGCCGGGACTCGATGCCATCCGCGCGCTCGCCTCACGCGCCGGCAATCCCCAGGAGAACCTCCGATTCATCCACGTCGCCGGCACCAACGGCAAGGGCTCCGTCTGCGCCATGATCGAAAGCATGCTGCGCGCGGCCGGATGGAAAACCGGCCTCTTCACCTCACCGCACCTCGTCGCCTTCGGAGAACGCATCCAGGTGAACCGCATCCCCCTGTCCGAACCCGGGATCGTCCGGTCCATCGAATTCCTCCGGCCACTGGCGGAACAGCTCCCGGAAGGCCTGCACCCGACCCTCTTCGAGCTGGCCACGGTGATGGCGCTCCGTGAATTCGCGGAGCAGGAATGCGACGTCGTCATCTGGGAAACCGGCCTCGGCGGACGCCTGGATGCCACCAACATCGTTCTTCCCCTCGTCAGCGTCATCACGAACGTTCAGTTCGATCACGAGCAATGGCTGGGCAACACCCACGCTCAAATCGCCGCGGAAAAGGCGGGCATCATCAAACCGGGCGTTCCCGTCATCACCGCCGCGGACGAACCCGAGGCGCTGGAGGTCATCCGGTCCGCCTGCGAACGCCATCGGTCCACGTGCACACGCGTGACCGGGGACGACGCCGCGCGCCCGCCGCTGGACACGGTGAAGTTGCCCCTGTTGGGAGAACACCAAAAGCTGAACGCCGCGGTGGCTCTCGAAACGGTCCGGGCCATTGCCGGCCGGTTTCCCGTGGATGATCCGGCCTGCCGTCGGGGACTGGAATCGGTGCACTGGCCGGGCCGGCTGCAGTTGATCACCCGGCCCTCCGGGGGTCGTGTCCTGCTCGATGCGGCCCACAATCCGGCCGGGATGGAACGTTTGCGAACCGCGCTCGAACAGCACTTTCCCGGCGAGCGGCCCGTCGTGATTCTCGGCGCGCTGGAGGACAAGAACTGGGACGCCATGTGCCGGCTGATCGCACCGCTCGGTTCCGGTGTTCATCTGGTGCCGGTGGCCAGCATGCGCACCGCCTCACCGACCGCCATGGCCGGGGTTTGCCGCGAGGCGGGTTCCGGCATGGGAATTCATGCCCATGCCTCGCTGGACGATGCCCTGCGAATGACCGCGGCCGAGCCCTTCGTGTTGATCACCGGATCGCTTTATCTCGTGGGAGAGGCCCTGGAACACCTGGGCCAGAGCCCGGCGTTGGGCGCGGACGAGCGTTCCCTGAACGAATGGAGCACAACCCGATGACACAGCGCGGCAGTGACACTGTCTGTTGCGCACTCCGCCCTGTGGCGGTATGAATGGCCGGCCGCCACAAACCGATGCCATGATATTCAAGAACCACCGCCTGCCCCGCAATATTCCGGCGCGCCTGGCCGCCGCCCTCCTCGTCCCGGTGACCGCGGGACTGATCTTCCCCGGATGCCGGTCCGACGATTCCATGCGGAAAACGCAACTCGCGCCGTTGGTCTATCCCGTAACGGCGAAGACCAACCACGTGGACGTTTACCACGGCGTCCAGATCGCCGATCCCTACCGCTGGCTGGAGGACGATCACGCGGAGGCGACCAAGGACTGGGTGGAGGCGCAGAACCGGGTGACGTTCGGCTGGCTGGAGGACATCCCCGAACGGGAGGCGATCCGACAGCGGTTGACCGGGCTCTGGGACTACGAACGCTACGGCGTGCCCTTCCGCGAGGGAGGACGCTACTTCTTCTCGAAGAACGACGGGTTGCAGAACCAGAGCGTGCTTTACACGATGGAATCGCTGGACGAGGAACCGCGCGTGTTGCTCGATCCGAACACGCTTTCCGAGGATGGCACCGTGGCGCTGCGGAGTTACGCGGTCAGCGACGACGGCAATCACCTCGCCTACGGGCTGTCCACCGCGGGATCGGACTGGCAGGAATGGAAGGTCCGCGACGTGCAAACGGGCGAGGATCTCGACGATCACCTCCAGTGGGTGAAGTTTTCCGGCGCCTCCTGGACCCCCGATGGCAGGGGCTTTTATTACAGTCGCTACGATGAACCGGAGGAAAACGACCGGCTGAAAGGGGTCAATTATTTCCAAAAACTCCACTACCACCGGCTGGGCACACCCCAGAGCGAGGATGAACGGGTGTACCATCGGCCCGATGAAAAGGAATGGGGATTCGATGGCCACGTCACCGAGGACGGAGCGTACCTGATCATCTCCGTCTGGCAGGGCACCGATACCCGCAATCGCGTTTTCTACCGGGAACTCGGGCGGGAAACGGCGGAGGTCGTCGAACTCTTGAATGATTTCGACGCCGCCTACTCCTTCATCGGAAACGTCGGCACCCGGTTCTATTTCCGCACCGACCTGGACGCGCCCCGCGGCCGCATCCTGGCCATCGATGTGACGCGTCCCGCCCGGGAGGAGTGGAGCGAGATCATTCCCCAGACTGCCGACCGGCTCCAGGGGGCGAATCTCGTCAATGACCAGTTGGTGGCCTTTTATCTCAAGGACGCGCGCTCCGAGGTGAAGGTGTTCGACCGGGACGGCTCGCCGGTGCGCGTGGTGGACCTGCCCGGCATCGGCAGCGCCGGGGGATTCCGCGGCAAACGGCACGACACCGATACCTTCTACTCGTTCACGGGCTACACTTCACCCACGACGATCTACCGCTACGATCTGACCACCGGTCAAAGCACGGTGTTCCGACGGCCCGAGGTCGATTTCAATCCGGACGAATACGAAACCCGCCAGGAGTTTTATCAAAGCAAGGACGGGACACGCGTGCCGATGTTCATCACCAGCCGCAAGGGTCTCGAACGGAACGGAAACAATCCCACCTACCTTTACGGCTACGGGGGATTCGACATCTCGATCACGCCCTCGTTCTCGGTCTCCAGCCTGGTCTGGATGGAAATGGGCGGGGTGCTGGCGGTGGCGAATCTCCGCGGCGGCGGCGAATACGGGGAGGAATGGCACCAGGCGGGAATGAAGCTGAAGAAACAGAACGTGTTTGACGACTTCATCGCCGCGGCGGAATGGCTGATCGACAAGGATTACACCCGGCCGGAGCGGCTGGCCATCGGCGGCGGCAGCAACGGCGGTCTGCTCGTCGGCGCCTGCATGACCCAGCGCCCGGAATTGTTCGCCGCCGCCCTGCCGGCTGTCGGAGTCATGGACATGCTCCGCTTTCACAAATTCACGATCGGCTGGGCCTGGACTTCCGAGTATGGATCGTCGGACCGTCCCGATGAGTTCCAGGCCCTCCACGCCTATTCTCCGCTGCACAACCTGAAGCCACGCGTCCGCTATCCCTCGACGTTGATCACCACCGCGGATCACGACGACCGGGTGGTGCCGGCGCATAGTTTCAAATTCGCCGCGACCTTGCAGGAGGCCCATGCCGGCTCGAATCCCGTTCTGATCCGCATCGAGACCAAGGCGGGGCATGGCGCGGGAAAGCCGACCGCCAAAATCATCGAGGAAGCGGCGGATCGCTGGGCGTTCCTGGTGAGGGAACTGGACATGAAGCCGCGCCTCACGATCAGCTCCCATTAGGCCATGCCCGCCGCTTTCCTTTTCGAGGCCGTCGTCCCACGAAACCACCGCCTGCTGTCCGCGGAAACGTCGCGGGGGTTTTGACCTGTCGTCATGCAAACCTACGATCACATTCAGGCGATCACCTTTGACGTGGGGGGCACGCTGATTCAGCCGTATCCATCGGTAGGGCATCTCTATGCCGGAATTGCGGAACGCCGGACCGGACAGGTCTTCCAGCCGGAACGGCTGAACCGCCGGTTTGCGGCGGCATGGAAGGCCCGCGGCGAATTTCAATACACGCGGACCG
>DATKEE010000287.1:0-5704 GCA_035544555.1 Candidatus Methylomirabilota bacterium | reverse complement strand
TCGGTGCTTGCCCTGGCGCTTGAGCCGTTTGAGGGCGGGGAGATTGCGTTCCGCTATGCGGGACGCACGGGCCGGCGGTATCGGGTTCAGGGCAGGAGCGCGCGGGAACCCGGAGATTGGATGGATTTGAGTTCCAACGCCGGATCCGGTGGCGAGGTTGTTTTTTCGGAGGCAACCGATGCTGTGGGCGGGAAGGTGTATCGGGCCGTCGTCGAGTTGGAGCCGTGAGTGGGAGGCGGAGCCCAAGGCGCGAAGGGATCCTGAAGGGACCCAAGCCGGGAGTTTCAGGCGTGCTTCAACCCGCGACAATAAATGATGCGACCGCATCATTTATTGTCGCGGGAAGAGGGGAAGGTGCCGGATGCTTGCGCAACGGTTGGGGCGCTCTACACTCCGCGCATGTCCTGGAAGGTTCTCATCACCGCCTCGCCCATTCACGAGGTCGGGCAGGAAGCCATGCAATTGCTCGAAGCGGGCGGCTGCGAAGTCATACCCGCGTCGCCAATGGGGCCGTTGAAGGAGGACGCGTTGATCGAGGCGCTGGCCGGCATGGATGCGGTGGTTGCCAGCATCGATCAGTACTCGGCGAAGGTGCTGGAATCACCGGCCGCGCGGGGGTTGACGCTCATTTCGCGATGGGGTGTTGGGTATGATTGCATCGATGTTCCGGCGGCGACGCGGGCGGGGATCGTGATTGCCTATACTCCCGGCATGTTGAACGAGGCGGTGGCGGATCACGCGTTCGCGTTGTTGCTGGGAGTGGCGCGCCGGGTGGCGGACGGGGATCGTTTGATGCGCCGTGGCGGATGGGAGCCAATCTGGGGGCATGACGTGGCGGGGAAGACGCTGGGGGTGATTGGATGCGGGCGAATCGGGCAGGCGGTGGCGCGTCGGGCGCGCGGATTTGACATGCCGGTGCTGGGGTTCGACATCGCGCCGGACCCGCGCGCGGAGGAAGCGGGCGTCCGCTTTGTGGAGATCGGGGAATTGCTGGCCCGGAGCGATTTTGTGAGCCTGCACGCGGCCTTGACTCCGGATACTCGCGGATTGATGGGCGAGCGGCAGCTTCGCGGCATGAAACCCTCCGCGTATTTGATCAACACGGCGCGCGGCGCGCTGGTGGACGAGGGGGCGCTGGCGCGGGCGCTGCAAGAGGGATGGATCGCGGGGGCGGCGCTGGATGCCTTCGTGGTGGAGCCGCTGTCCGCTGCGCATCCGCTTCGCTCCGCGCCGAATCTGCTGATGACTCCGCATCTGGCGTCCTACAGCCGCGAGACGGGAGCCGCCGTGAGTCGGAAGACGGCGGAGGCGGTGCTGGATTTGATGGCGGGGCGCCGTCCGGAACTGGTGTTGAACGCGGAAGTGTTCCAGTCCCCGGCCTTGCGCGCGGGGGTGAAGTAACGGTCTGCCGGGAGAACATTCATGAAGACGAACGAGGCGCGGGCGAAGCTCAAGCGCGGGGAGCCGTGCATTGGCACGTGGTTGACGCTGCCGGATCCGACGGCCGCGCGACTGATGGCGCGGGTGGGTTTCGACTGGCTGACGGTCGAACTCGAGCATGCGGCGGTGAACATTGAAACCGCGGCGCAGAGTTTCGTCGGCATTGCCGCGGAGGGTTGCGCGCCGCTGGCCCGGGTGCCGTCGAACACCACCGAGAACATCAAGCGCGTGCTCGACAACGGCGCGTGGGGGATCGTCGTGCCGATGGTGAACTCGCGCGACGAGGCGGAAGCCGCGGTTGCCGCCGCGCGCTATCAACCGGCGGGGCACCGGTCCGTTGGCGGCCAGCTTCACGCGGTGAGTTTCGACACCGATCCCGCGACCTACTACGCCCGGGCGAACGGGGAGATTCTGGTCGTGGTCATGATCGAGCATTTCAGGGCGGTTGAGGCGGCCGAGGCCATTTTGCGGGTGCCGGGGATCGACGCGTTTTTCATCGGTCCGAACGATCTGCACAACTCGATGGGCAAACCGCCTGTATTCGACAGTGAGGACGCGGACTACCGAAAGGCGGTGAAGCATCTGCTCGAGTTGGGGCGAAAGCTCGGGGTGCCGTCGGGCATCCACGTGCTGGACGCACCGACGGCCGGCAAACGCATTGGAGAGGGATTCCAGTTTGTGGCGATCGCGAGCGAGGCGGGGATGATGTTGTCGAATGCGCGCGAGGTGGCGCGGGCGTTGGGCATCGGGGGTGAACGGGTCGTGGCGAAGTATTGAGGGGAGTGGCAGTGAACGACGGAAGGCTCATGAAGATTGTGGTGTTGGATGGACACACGTTGAACCCCGGGGATCTGAGCTGGGAGACCCTGGAAGCGTTGGGGGAGTGCGCGATTCATGACCGCACGCCGGCGGAGCGGGTTGTCGAACGCGCGTCCGGCGCGGAGATTGTTCTGACCAACAAGACGCCGGTTTCCGCGGAGGCAATCGGGAAACTGGAGACGCTTCGCTACATTGGCGTGCTGGCGACCGGTTACAACATTGTGGACGTGGAGGCGGCGCGGCGGAGGAAAATTCCTGTGACGAACGTGCCATCCTACGGGACGCGGTCGGTGGCGCAGATGACCTTCGCGCTGCTGCTCGAGTTGACGCAGCGGGTGGGCGATCATGCGCGGGGTGTTCGCGAGGGTGGCTGGGCCCGGTGTCCGGATTTCTCCTATTGGGAACATCCACTGATCGAGTTGGAGGGGTTGACGATGGGGATCATTGGATACGGGAGGATTGGCCGGGCGGTCGGGGAGCTCGCGCGGGCATTTGGCATGAAGGTTCTGGCGCACAAGCCGACGCCGCCCCGGGAGGTTTCGGCGGGCGTGCGCTTTGCCGGGTTGGAGGAGGTGTTCAGTCAGAGTGACGTCGTGTCACTGCATTGTCCGCTGACGGAGGAGACGCGGCATCTGGTGAACCGGGAGCGGCTCGCGCGGATGAAGTCATCGGCGTTTCTCCTGAATACAAGCCGGGGACCGTTGGTGGACGAGGAGGCATTGGCGGAGGCGTTGAAAGCTGGGAGGCTGGCAGGGGCGGGGCTGGATGTGTTGTCCCGGGAACCGCCGCCGGCGGAGCACCCGTTGTACGGGGCAAGGAACTGTTTCATCACGCCGCACATCGCGTGGGCGACGCGTGCGGCGCGCATTCGGTTGCTGTCGGAGGCCGTGGAGAACGTGAGGGCGTATTTGAGGGGGGAATCGCGGAACGTGGTTGGGTAAATTCTCAGGGTGGAGGACCCTCACCCACGGTCGAAGGGAAGTTGAACCGTCGCGCCGGGAGAGGGAGGAGGAGAATGAAGTAAGAATTAGGAGGTAAGATGCAGGAATTAGGAAGTAAGGATTGAGGGTTGATGGGTGCGATGGCGAGGTAACAGGATTGGAAATCCAGAATCCGAATTCATAAATCGCAAATGGTCTCGTTGGCTGGCTGGGATGCGTTCCACCGCGTCCGGGACGTTGGGAAAAGGATGAACCTAGAGAAAGGGGGTGGCGAGGCGGGCGATGCCGTCGCGGAGCTTGATGGGCAAGGGTCGTTCATCAAGGTCCCGGAGGCTGAGCGGCCGGGCGGATTTCAGCCGATCCTCGATCAACCGGTCCAGGCGCGAGGCCAGGGAGCGATTGTAGCATTCGACATTGAGTTCAAAGTTCAAGCGGAGGCTGCGCGGGTCCCAGTTGGCGGAACCGATCAATGCCCATTGGGAATCCATGACCATGAGTTTGGAGTGGTCGAATGGCGGCGGG
Organism: Candidatus Methylomirabilota bacterium; assembly: GCA_035544555.1. Taxonomy (GTDB): domain Bacteria; phylum Verrucomicrobiota; class Verrucomicrobiia; order Limisphaerales; family DATKEE01; genus DATKEE01. Next base: position 1,982 of record DATKEE010000287.1, on the reverse strand, counting down.
GTCAGCCAGACACGGCAGCCACGTTGAAGCACCTGCCACAAGCCGGCGCACATGGCCCAATGAACAAATGGAAGATTGTTCTTTTCGGGCAGGAGGATATCGACCTGCACGCCCCGCATGGCGGCGACGTTGAGGGCGGAGATCAGCGCCGGGTCGGGCAGGAAATAGGGCGTCACAATGCGGACGGAATGGGAGGCGCAGGACAGGGCGCCCAGCAAGGTCCAGCGCAACTTTTCGAAGTCCTCGTCGGGACCGTCCGCGATGCCGCGGGCGAAGACGTCGCCGGCGGGTTCGAGGGGCGGAAACCAGGTGTCCCCGCGCAGGGCTTCGCCCGTGCAGAAGCGCCAGTCATCGGCGAACACCTCCTGGAGTTGGGCGACGACGGGGCCCTGGACGCGGAACTGAATGTCCCGCACAGGATGGGAGGGATCGCCGGCGAGGCGGTGTCCGGCGCGGATGTTCATTCCGCCGGTGAAGCCGAGGTGTCCGTCCGCGACCAGGATTTTGCGATGATTGCGGAGATTGATGGAGACGACACGGAACGGGACCAGAGTGGGGAGGAAGCGGGCGAACGGGACGCCCGCGCGGCGCAAGCTGCGAAGGATGGTGGGAAAGCTGTAGCGGGCGCCGGTGGCGTCAATCAACACCCGGACCTGGAGGCCGCGGCGGACCGCGTCACCGAGAGCATCGACGAATTCGAGCCCGATGTTGCCGCGGTCGAAGATGTAGGTGGCGAGAGTGATGGAAGTGCGGGCGTGACGGATGGCGTCGAGCATGGCGGGGAAGGCCTCGTCGCCGTTGATGAGGGGATCGACGCGGTTGCCGGGGAGGAGGGGTCGTTGAACGATGCCCTTGACGAGGCATTCGAAGCGGGAGAGTTCGGGAAACTCGCGCTGGAATTCGTTGTGGGCGGCAAGTTGTTGATCGGTCTGGCGGTTGGCTTCGGCGGAATAGCGTTCGAGATCACCACGGAGGAGAAGGGCGCGGCGGCGGATGCGATTGACTCCGAGGAGAAAGTAGAGGACGGCGCCGACGAGAGGCGAGAACCAGATGAAGCCGACCCAGAGGAGGGTGGCCCGGGAGTCGCGTTTGTAGAGGATGGCATGGCCGGAGGCGAGGATGGCCAGCGCCACCGTGACGATGATGACGAGGTAATGCCAGATGTGCGGGAGGAGGTCCATTGTTTCGGGTTATGGGGAAGGGGGACCGCGACCGTCACCGGTATGGCACAGGTGCAGCAGTTCCTCGAACAGTGCCGCCCGGTCCGGAAGATGCCGGATCGCAGAATCCTTCCCACACACTCCATAGCCCTCCCCGTAGGCTCGCCCATTCACGATGCACGCATCGAGCCGGTTTTCGCGCTTCTGTTGCCCGCCACGTTCCAATGCGGAGGCTCGGTCTCCTTCGAGTTCGTATTTCCATCCCACCAGCGTCGCCGATGGAAACCAGTCGCGCAGCCGCCGGATGATCTTCGGCAGGGGCACCAATTCCAGCAGCAACGGCCCGGCACGACTGTCGTGCTTGGCTCCAGTGACCGGCACCAAGGTTCCGTCTTTCATCCTTCTCCATGTTTTGCCGACACCGAAATCGCTCACCGCCGCCGCATGGAACACCGCGCCGACCTTCGAACCCGCCAGCGCCTCGAGTTGGGAGCCCAGGTCCGCGGCGCTGGTGAACTCGCGCATTTCAACCCCGGGGGGAAGCTCGCGGTGAATGGATGCCTGCCCGCGCAACAGGGTGACAGGATGGCCGGCGAGGATCAGATACGCGGCCAGTTCAGTGCCCGACCGGCCGGTGGAAAAATTCGTCAATCGGCGCACCTCGTCCAACGATTCATACGCGGGTCCCGCCGTCACAACGCAGTGCATGCGCTGCAGAATACCAGACCGTCGCGGTCCGCACAGAAATTTGACCCGCATTCTCGCTTCCCTGTGATCGCTCCGGCATGGCAGGGTGACGCTGTGAGCAGAATCATCGGCATC
>DATKEE010000286.1:0-5567 GCA_035544555.1 Candidatus Methylomirabilota bacterium | reverse complement strand
GGCGTACATGGCCTCCTGCACGATGCGCAGATTTCGCGGACTGACATCCAGGCGATTGCGCAACCGCGGAGGAAACGCCGTCACCGGCGAACCGTCCACGGGCACTTCCTGGGCTTCGAGGCGTTCCACCAGGCGCGGCCAATAGACCTCCCCGCCATTCGCGACCGCCGCGGTCATCACGGCCATCTGAATCGGCGTCACCGAGATATCGCCCTGCCCGATGCAGAGGTTGGCGGTGTCACCGTCGGTCCACACCTCGCCGCGTTTGCGCGCGTTTCGAATGGATTCCTGCGTAGGGAAATGGCCGTTGTGATTCTGATACGTGGGAATCTGCCAGGACTCACCAAGGTGAAACTGATGACCCATGTTGAGAATCGCCTGCAATCCGGCTTGGTAAACGCCGTTGGTTTGAAAGTAGAAGTTGCTGGACTTGATGAAGCCGGTTCTGAAGTTGAACCGGCTGGGACGGCCCCCGTCAGCCAGGTCGCGCCAGGGGCGCCCCCTGCTGCCGATACGGAAAAACCCGGGACTTTCGATAATGGTGTTGGGATTCAGGCCTTTCTCCAGGCAAGCAAGGCCGACGACAATTTTGAAAATGGAACCGGGCGGGTAGATGCCCTGGGTGGCGCGGTTGAGTTCCGGAGTCAGTTCGGTGTCGCGCCAGCGTTCCAATTCCTCCGGCGCAAAGCCGCGGATGAACATGCCGGGGTCGTAGCCCGGACGGGACACCATGGCCACGATGTCCCCGTTGCGGGGATCGAGCACCACGACGGCGCCGCGCACGTCTTGTCCGCCGAACTCCTCGAGGGCTTGTTCGGCGACGATCTGAACGCCGAGGTCGATGGTGAGGATGAGGTTCTGACCGGGGTCGGCCGGGGTCCAGATGTTTTCGGATTGGCGGTAACCAAGATTGTTGACGAGGACGGACTTGACGCCGGCGCGGCCGCGGAGTTCGGAGTCGAAGGTGCGTTCGAGTCCGATGACGCCGCGGTAATCGACGAGGCGATAATTGAAGAAGGCGTCCTCGTCCTCGACGGAGCGGTTGTCCTTGATGAGATAGCCGAGCAGATGGGCGGCGCGGTTGGTGTGGGGGTAATGGCGGTAGGGTTGGATCTGAAGGTCCACGCCGGTGGGATTGACGGGTTGTTCCTCGAAGCGGATGACCTGTTCGGGGATGAGGTTTTCGACGATGGGGAGCGGGAGGGCAAGTCGCTGGGTGTAGTGGCGCTTGAACTCGTCACGGTCCAGGGTCAGCGGGGTCTGGATCATGGTGCTGACCTGGTGGACGACATTACTGGCGACGAGGTAGCGGGTGTATTCGCCCAGGGCGGAGCGCTGGGTGGCGGTGAGGCGGTTTTCGCCACGGGCGACGCGGGTCCGGTTGATCCGGTCGCGTTCGCGCGTATAGACATCCTGGAAGTGGGTCCGAAGTTCCTCGAGGTAGAGAACGATGCTGTAATCGGGGCGGTTGACGGCGAGTTCGGCGCCGTGGCGGTCGAGGATTTTTCCGCGGATGGCGGGGATGCGGACCTTGCGGAAGGACTGGGTTCGGAGGTCGGCGACGTAATGGCGGGAAGAGATGATTTGGACGTACCAGAGGCCGCCCAGGAGGAGGATAATGCCCGCGAGCATGATCAGGGCGAGAACGCGCAACGGCGCATCGCTCTTTTTCAACTGGTCAAATATCAACATGATGCGACGAATCAGGATCGGCCGCGCTTGATTTCACGGTCGGGCCGGAAGGTGGTTTCGGCAAGCGGTTGATAATCGAACGCGCGGTGGACACGATCGAAAACCCGGAACACGACGGGGCACAGGGCGCCGCCGCCAACGCTCATGACAAGCCATTGCCACAGGGAACCGGGGCCGATGAGCGGGGTTTCCCCAAGGAGCAGGAGCAGGAGCAGGGTGCCGAGCGGGGCGGCGGCGCAGGCGCTCATGCCGATGATGAACTGGGCGTAGGTTTGTTCCCGGAGGATCAGATGGCGGGTGCGGAAGATCGCGAGTCCAATGAGGAACAACGGGAGCACGGTCACTCCGGTCGGGTTGGCGGAAAGTGAATCGAACCAAAGACCGCCGAGCACGGCCAGAAGCGCCAGGGTGGCAACGCCCTTGGTCAGGCTGGCGTAAACAACAAGGGCGGGAAGCAGGTCAATCTGCGCGCCGAGCCAGTCGCGGACGCCGCCGAGGCGCGCTTCGAGGAAGACGGCGACGTAGGCGGTGAGAAGGATGATGATGGAACTGACGATGTTCATGGGAACAGGATGAAGACCTCCTCGAGTTTGCTGAAATCGACGCTGAGTTGAACGCGCGCCTCGGTGGTGAGCCCGTAATCGGCGTGTCGGAGATCGACGACGTGTCCGATGGGGATGCCGGCGGGGAAGATGCCGCCCTCCCTGCTGGTGGTGACGATGTCGTCCGGAACGATCTGGCTGTTTCGGGCGAAGAGGAGGAGATCGACGAGGTTGTTCTCGAGGGGGCCGATGCCTGTGGCGGTGATGACGCCGTTGTCGCGGGTGCGTTGGACGACGGCGCCGACGCGCAGGTTTGGATCGCCGAGCAACACGACCTGGGAGCGGGTATGACCGACGAGGGAGATGCGTCCGACCAGGCCCTTGTCGGTGAGCACAGGCATGTTGGGAGTGACGCCGTCGAGGCTGCCGCGATTGATCTGGAGGGTGCGCCACCAATTGGCGGGGTCGCGGAGGATGACTCGCGCCAGCTTGACTCTCCACGGGGACTGGCGCTGCCATTCGAGGTGGTTGCGGAGGCGTTCGTTTTCGCGCATGGCTTCCTCGGCCTGGAGGAGGCGGAGGCGGATCATCTGGTTTTCACGTTGAAGACGGTCGGTTTCACGGACGAGATCGCTGCGGGGAACGACGAGATCGGCCGCGTCCTCGGTCAATTGCTGGGATGAGGAGGCCAGTCCGAAGAGAGGGAGAAAGAGACCGCTGATGGCCAGATTGAATCTGGCCATGGTCTGGCCCGGCAGATTGAGTACTACGACGACCAGCACAAGCACCAATCCCAGGGCTATGAGATGCGTCCGATTTAACATTCCGACACGACCCGGTTTACAGGGCGACCGCGCGGGAGGAATCAGACTTTGCTGGAAGAAGCCACTCGCTTGAGAAACTGAAGTTCCTGCAACACCCGGCCGGTGCCTTCTGCCACGGCCGAGAGGGGGTCATCCGCGATGTGCACCGGCAGGCCCGTTTCCTCGGCCACCAACCGGTCGATTCCCCGGAGCAAGGCGCCGCCGCCGGCCATGACGATGCCCCGCTCGACGAGGTCGGCGGAGAGTTCCGGCGGGCAGCGCTCCAGGGTGATGCGGATCGACTCCAAAATTGCGGACAGCGGTTCCTTCAAGGCCTCGCGAATCTCCTCCGAACGAATGGTCAGGGTTTTTGGCAGCCCTGAACTCAAATCGCGACCCTTGACTTCCATCGTCAATTCCTGCTCCAGCGGAAATGCGGAACCAATCCGGATCTTGATTTCCTCCGCTGTGCGTTCGCCAATCATCAAATTGTAGGCGCGCTTCATGTGCGCCACGATCGTTTCGTCAAATTCATCCCCGCCCACCCGCAGGCTCCGGCTGAACACAATGCCGGCCAGTGAGATGATCGCAATCTCGCAGGTGCCGCCTCCGATATCGACAATCATGTTGCCGGCCGGTTCATGCACGGGCAGGCCCACGCCGATCGCCGACGCCATCGGTTGCTCGATCAAATACACCTCCCTCGCCCCCGCGTGCGTCGCCGAATCCTTGACCGCCCGCTTTTCGACCTCCGTGATGCCCGAGGGCACGGCCACGACCACCCGAGGCGCGATGAGTTTGCGATGGTGCACCTTCTGAATGAAATGGCGCAGCATCGCCTCGGTGATTTCGAAGTCGGCGATCACCCCGTCCTTCATGGGGCGGATGGCGACGATGTTGCCCGGTGTGCGGCCGAGCATTCGTTTGGCTTCTTCACCGACGGCGAGAACATTGGTGGTGCCGGCCTGAATGGCCACGACGGAAGGTTCACGCAAGACTATGCCTTGGTCGCGCACATAAACGAGGGAATTCGCGGTCCCGAGGTCGATTCCGATATCGTTGGAAAATAGGCTTTTGAGTTGCGCAAACATGAATCCTGCCTGACAGGCTGCATACTAAAGAGTGTTCGATCTTCCGGGTCAAGATTATAAGCCGTAATGGATCGTCCGAACCCACCTGTTCGGAATGGCTTATCGAACCGCCAAGTGTGTATGATGCCGCCGCACGCATGGAAGCCGATGTCAACCCGGAGCCGGTTGCCCCTCGAAGCCGCGCAGTGGCTTCGGTCCCGCTTGCGCATGCCTTGCAGCTCGACCTCGAAGTCTCCTTGAAGGGCAGGATTCTCAAGATCGGCGCCGTGCTTGGAAGCGAAACGTTCGCCCGTTCCGGAACCTTTCCGCTGGGGGACGCGCTGGATCAATTGACCGCCTTCGCCGCCGGGGCGAATTGCGTCCTGGGTCATCACCTGATCGGCCACGACCTGCCGAAGCTCCGCGAGATTTGCCCCGTCCATCCCGTGTTGCGTCTGCCGGTGATCGACACCCTGCTCCTTTCACCCATCGCCTTCCCGGAGAATCCCTATCACCGCCTGGTCAAGGAATACAAACTCGTCCGGGAAAGCGTCAATGATCCGGTCGCCGACGCAGCCCAGGCGGCCGTGCTGTTCGCCGACGAGTTCCGCGCCCTGGACGGACTGCGGCAGACGGAGCCGGGGCTCTTTGACCTGTTGCATTTTCTGCTGGCGACGCCCGGCGATGAGGAGGAGTTGTCCGCGCGGGGAATGGCGATGGTGTTCGAGGCGCTGGGCGGAAGGAAGCCGTCGGAGGAACGGGCGCTTGAGTTTTGCGGCGAGTGGTTCCGCCGTCACGGCTGCCAAAGCGTTCCCGTGGAGGCTTCGCTGGCGCGGAGCCGGGAGCGGCGGCTGGCGCTTGCCTACACTGTGGCGTGGTTGCGCGTGGCGGGCTCCAACTCAGTCCTGCCCGCGTGGGTGCGCTGGGAACATCCGATCACGGGGACGTTGATCCGGCAGCTTCGCGAGATTCCCTGCGCGCGGGAGGATTGCGGCTATTGCCGGCGCGTGCATGACGCGCGCGAGCAGTTGCGCGCGTTCTTCGGACATGACGATTTCCGTCCGCATCCGCCCAATGCCGCCGGTGGAAGCTTGCAGCGCGACATCATCGAGGCGGGGCTGCGCGATGAATCGCTTCTGGCCGTTCTTCCCACGGGCGCCGGCAAGTCGCTTTGCTACCAGCTTCCAGCCCTGGTGAGAAACTTCCGGCGCGGGGTTCTAACCCTCGTCATCTCCCCGTTGCAGGCATTGATGAAGGACCAGGTGGACGGCCTGGTGCGTCGCACGGGCACACCGTTCGCCGCCGCACTCCACGGCCTGTTGACTCCGCCCGAGCGGGGCGACATTCTCCGTCGCGTTCGGCTGGGGGACGTGGCGCTGCTGTATGTCTCTCCGGAACAACTTCGCAACCGGTCGTTCCGCGACGCCATTGCCGCGCGCGAGGTCGGCTGCTGGGTGTTC
>DATKEE010000285.1:0-2499 GCA_035544555.1 Candidatus Methylomirabilota bacterium | reverse complement strand
ATCTGTTGTATCGAAATGTTCCCCGCCCGGGTGAGGAGGACCTTCGCGGCTGGGAATGGCGCTACTCCTGGCAACTGTGTCAAAGCGACGAGCTGTTCACGTTCCTTCGCCACACCAACTCCATCTACAAACTGGCGCTTTCACCCAACGGCAATCTCATGGCATTTGCCTCCCGTGAGGTCCAGCTTTGGGATCTTCGGGAGCAACGGAGAATTCTGAACCTCCAGACAAACGGCGGCTTCTCGGTCGCCGCGTTCTCACCCGCCGGGGACCAACTCGCCACTGCGGATCAACGAAACACCCTCACCTTGTGGGACACCGCCACGTGGAGGCCGTTGTCCACGTTCACCAATGCCGGCCTCATCCGGACGATACATTACTCCCGCGACGGAGGGCGCCTGTTGACCTATGGCCGCGAAGGCATCCTGCGAATCTGGGAGACCAGCTCCCCCCATCGGGTCCGGCTTCATTCCCTGGGGTTTCAAGGCGGCACCGGCAGCAGCCATCATGGTGATGCCGTCTTCACCCCCGACGGAGATCGCATTGTGGTCGGCGATCCGAGGGGGCGCATCCAGGTGTTGGACGCCGGCACGTTCGCAATGCTCCACGAGTTCAAGCATCCCGTCGAGGGCATCACTTCACTCGCCATCTCACCGGATGGCCGTCATATCGCCGCGGGTTCCGGCTACTCCTCCTATGCGGTCCACGTTTGGGAACTGGACTCCGGTCGATTGGTGAAATCGATCGAGGGCCATCGCGGCTGGGTGCCCATGCTGGCCTTCTCGCCCGATGGCCATTGCCTCGCCTCCACGAGCGCGGACCAGACCGTGCGCCTGTGGGACACCGGCAACTGGGAGAATCTTGCGACCTTCCAGGGCCATACGTTGGAGGTGTGGTCGCTGGCGTTCACCCCCGATGGTTCCCGGCTGATAACCGGGAGCAAGGATGGCGAAATCAAAGTCTGGGATCCTTCCTCACGCCCGCGTTCCTCCGTATTCCAGACTTTTTCGGGGACCTCCCGCGGACCATTCAAGGCCGCGCTGGCCTCCGACGGCAGGGCAATGTTTTATATCGATGCGGCGGGACAGGTGAAACGACTTGCCCTGGAGCCGAATCGGTCGCCGGAATCCGTGGAGGGTCGGTGGACCACGGCGACAAGCGTGAGTGCTTCCAAAGCAGGAGACCTCCTTGCCGTCGGTGATGTCAACGGACAAATCCATGTCGGCCGGCAGGGCGGAGTTGAACCATGGTCCCTCCTGGGGGAGGACACGAGACAATGGATGCCGATCCTGTTTGACGAAACGGGTCGCCGGCTCGTGGCGGTTCAAAGGGACGGGAACGAAGGCGCTGTCTTCGAGGTGCAAACCGGCCTGCTTCTGCATCGCTGGAACCTGGCGACGAACGACACGCCGGTTGCTTTCGCCCGGTCCGGCAACCGGATCATCATTGGGTTCGCCGGCGGACGAATCAACGTCATGGATCCCTTCACCGGCTACGTGGAGTTCGACCTGATGGCACCCGGCGAGCGCACCTCGTCGTTCGCATTCGACGCAAAGTCAGGGCTGCTGGCCGTCGGGAGCGAATACGGCACCACCACGCTCTGGAACACCGCCGATGGCAGCCTCGTCGAAGTCCTCAAGGGCCATCTGAAAGGAGTCCATTCCGTGGCCTTCTCACCCGACGGAAAACGCCTGTTAACACTCAGCGGGGAGGATGAGACGGTGAAGATCTGGGACGTGGCGACGCGTCAGGAGGTTGCCACCCTGCCGGCCAGCGGATCTCTGTTTGGCGACACCCGGCTTTCCGATGACGGCAACACAATCACAACCATCAACTGGCTGGGCGATCTCCATGTCTGGCGCGCGCCCACATGGGAGGAAATCGATCTCGCGGAAGCCCGCCGCGGAACCATCGGCGGCCGCCGGCCTTGATGGGTTGGAAGCGTCGATCAAATTCCAGCCACACGGACTTGCCGGACATTCCCGACATCAACCCGCGCAAACCAGGTGGCGAAGTCGGCGACGTTTTGGAGTGCGGCGATGCAGGCAATTCCGTCGGCCATCTTTTACCTCCCATCTTTTACCAGCCCTTTTTGACGCCAGAACCGCGCGTGGGCGGAGGTAAAAGATGAGGCGGCGGGAGAGGTGCGATCGGATCCTGTTCCGGGATCGAAAGCAGGACGGCTGGAGCGGCACCCCAGAGTATCGGAACCAGCCTGCGGCGCCTTTTCGAGATCCCCTCGGGCTGGCGGCTCAACGCCAGGAGCAGCACGTGAAGACGTCACACTTTCGTATAAGGTGCAGGATGGAACGCAGCGGATTCGCCGCTTTCGAGCGCGTGGGGAAGTGGTGCGCTGGATGAACGTCCGTCCGGCATTTGAAAGCGGTAGAGGGCTGGCGCCCACAACCGCACTCCAAAACGCTGGCGCGAGGTTCGGGAAGCCCCGTCCAAAGGCGGCGACGATTTGGAGTGCGGCGATGGAGGCGCGGAAGTGTGACG
>DATKEE010000284.1:0-9436 GCA_035544555.1 Candidatus Methylomirabilota bacterium | reverse complement strand
TCCGCGGTTTTCATCGGGCCTGAATCGTAAAATTCCACAATAGCCGGGACTGACCCCTTGGGAGGGGATGGAATGTTCTCGCCATGGGAGGCGGGGGAATTATGTTCGCGACATGATCTCCCGGCTGGTTCGCGGTTCCCTTGTGGCCGTGGTGGCCGTCCTGGGGTGGATGGACGGCCCGGCTGGAACGGCGCGGGGCGCGGCTGTGGACGCGAATCGTCTGACGTATCTCGATGCCAGCGATCCGTTTTATGTCCACCGCGGTTTTCCCAGGCTCACCACCCCGCAATGGTTCGGCGAACCGGACGTCGATGCGGTCGTCATTCTGGCGATTGACGATCTGCGCGATCCGCAACGGTATGAGGATTATCTCCGGCCCATTCTCGAGCGGCTGAAACGGATCGACGGACGGGCGCCCGTCAGCATCCTGGTCAACGCGGTCACTCCGGAGGAACCCCTGCTCCAGACATGGCTCGAGGAGGGGGTGTCGCTGGAGGTTCATACGCTCGCGCATCCCTGTCCGCTGTTGCAGCGCGGTGACTTCGAGTCCGCGCGCGACACGGTTCAGGGCGGCATCGAACTGCTGAACCTCATCCCGAACAACCGCCCGGTGGCCTTTCGCATGCCGTGCTGCGATTCGATGAACAGTCCGAGCCCCCGCTTCTACGCCGAGCTGTTCAACACCACCAATGCCGCCGGCCAGTTCCTCGAAATCGATTCGTCGATCATGAACCTCCCCACGCCGGAGGATGATTCGCTGCCGCGCGAGTGGGTGATCGATGCCGGCGGACGGGAACGTTTCGGCCGGTATTTTCCGGACGCCACGAACGCGCTCACACGGGTGAACCTGGGATCGTTCGTGACGACGATCCGGGATCATCCGTATCCCTATGTCATCGGCCGGTTGTGCTGGGAGTTTCCCCCGCTGGTTCCGAGTGATTGGGAGGCCTTCAATCTGCAAGGCGCGAACCATTCCCGGACCGTGGAGGATTTCAAGATCGCGCTCGACATCGCGGTGGCGAAACAGGGGATGTACAACCTCATCTTCCATCCCCATGGCTGGATTCGCGGCGAACAGATCGTTGAGTTGATCGACTACGCGGCCGCGGAATACGGCGGCCGGGTGCGATTCCTCACGTTTCGCGAGGCGCTCGGGCGTTTGAACGAACATCTCCTGCAAGGCCAGTCGCTTCGCGCTTCCGACGGCCAGGACCAGGGCGTGCGGCTGATCGATCTCAATGACGACGGATTCATGGACGTGGTCGTGGGCAATGAGCGGACGCGCTGGACGCGGGTCTGGGATCCGGAGCGAAAGGAATGGCTGCCCGCGACGGATTTTCCGGCGGCGCTCGCGCATCGGGATGAGAGCGGGAGGGTCAGGGATGGCGGCGTGAGATTCGGCATTGTCCGGCCGGAGGGGCGCGTGTCGATGTGGGTGCGGACGGAATCGCGTCGCGAGGCCTGGACCTTTGACGGCCGGGAATGGCGGCGCGACGATGCCTTGGGCTCGGGACTCGAGCTGGCGGGGGAACCGGTTCTGATCACCCGCGACGGCGTGGATCGCGGGGTGCGGCTGCGGGATGTGAACGGGGACGGTCAGTGCGAACTGCTGATTGGAAACGAGTCGCGGAGCGGGGTGTTTGCATGGAGCGAACGGGACGCGAAGTGGGAGTTGCTCGATTACACACTGCCCGGTGGCGCGGCCATTGTGGACGGGCAGGGGCGCGACGCGGGATTGCGGTTTGTGGATCTGGATGGGGACGGGTTCGGCGACGTCTTGTATTCGAACGAGAAGGGATATGGCATTCACCTGTTTACTCCCCGGGCGATGCCCTGGCTGGGATGGGACGTGGGCTGGACACAGAGGATCCGGGAGGGAGCGGCGGGGGAGTTGAACGCGGTGCCGCAAATCGTGCGTGACGGGCCGCATCGGAACAATGGCGCGTGGATTCATTCCGGGCATTTGTGGGTTCAAAACGAGGATACCGCGCATCTGCCCGACCGGGTGGATCGGCGGTCCTTTCAGGAATTGCTCATGGAGGAGGTGCCTCCGCCGGTTGACGCGGATCAGGCGGCGGCCACCTTCCGGCTCGAGCCCGGATTTCGCATCGAACTGGTCGCGGCCGAACCGCTGGTCACGGATCCGGTCGCCTTTGAATGGGGCGCCGATGGACGGTTGTGGGTGGCGGAGATGCGGGATTATCCCTCGGGCATGGATGGCGAAGGCCGGCCGGGTGGGGCGATCAGGGTTTTGGAGGATACGGATGGGGATGGAAGATACGACCGGTCGGTGGAATTCCTGACGGGGTTGAACTTTCCGACCGGGGTGATGCCGTGGCGGGAGGGGGTGATTGTGTCCGCCGCGCCGGAGATCTTTTACGCGGAGGACACGGACGGTGACGGCAGGGCGGACGTGCGGCAGGTGTTGCTTCGCGGATTTGGCGAGGGCAATCAGCAGCATCGCGTCAACGGGTTCGGCTATGGTCTGGACCATTGGGTGTATGTGGCGAATGGCGACAGCGGCGGACGCATTCGTTCGGTGGCGGGCGGCGCGCCGGTGGAATTGCGCGGGCAGGATCTCCGGTTCGATCCCGACACGGGCGGGTTGGAGACGATTGCCGGGCAGACACAATACGGGCGGCACCGCGACGACTGGGGGAACTGGTTTGGGAACAACAATCCGAACTGGCTTTGGCACTATCACCTGCCGGAGCGTTATCTGGCGCGCAATCCGCATCTCCCCGTGCGCACGACCCGCCGGATGCTCGCTCAATATCCGGACGCGACGCGGGTGTATCCGGTGAGCCCGGCCATGCGCCGGTTCAACTGGCCGGACCTGGAAAACACCGTGACTTCGGCGAACAGCCCGACGCCGTATCGGGATGATCTGTTCGGTCCCGCGTACGCGAACGCGGTGTTCATCAGTGAACCGGCGCACAATCTCGTCCGCTGCGAACTGCTGGAACCGGACGGCGTGTCGTTCACGAGCCGCCGGTCCTCACCGGAGGAACGGCGCGAGGTTCTGGCCTCCACGGACAATTGGTTTCGTCCGACGATGATGCGGACCGGCCCGGATGGCGCGCTTTACATTGCGGACATGTACCGGCTGGTGATCGAGCACATCGACTACGCGCTGCCGGGAATGGAGAAGCGTGTGGATCTCCGTGCCGGGCAGGATCGCGGACGCATTTACCGGGTGTTGCCGGAGGGCGCGAAGGCACGGAGGATTCCGAGGCTGGATATTTTGGAGGGACGGGCGCTCGCGGAGAGGATGGAGAGTGTCAACGGCTGGGAACGTGACACGGCGCAACGATTGTTGCTGCATCGCCAGGACCGTCGCGCGGTGGATCCGTTGGAGCGCATCGTTCGCGAGGGAGGCCATCCCAAGGCGAGGTTGCAGGCCTTGTGGACCTTGAATGGACTGAACGCCCTGAGTGAGGACTTGTTGATAGCCGCCCTGAGGGACGACCATTTTGCGGTGCGCGAACACGCGGTGCGATTGAGCGAGCCGCGATTGCGGAAGCAGGATGGACTCGATGCCCCGGCGGGGGCGTTACGGGAGCGGTTGCTGCAACTGGCCGATGATTCACACGCGCGTGTGCGGCATCAACTGGCGCTGTCCCTGGGGGAATGGAACGACCCGGCCGTGGCGCCGGTTCTGGCGCGGCTGGCCCGGGACGGGGACGGCGTCGAGGATTTGCGCCTTGCCGTGATGAGTTCGGCGGTCCCGCACGTGGAGGGTCTGCTGCGCGCGGTCGAGGAGGCCTTGCGGGCGGAGTCGGGCGATCCGGTTCTGCTGGCCGATCTGGTGGCGCTCGCGATCAGTGTTGGGAAGGACGAGGCGGTGACGGGGATTTGGCAACGGGTGGTGCAACCTGTATCGGGTGGGTTTCGCCAGTGGCAGTTTGAAGCCATGCGTGGATTGCTCGATGCACTGGACAGGCAGCAGCGCACGCTGGCGCGGTATTGGACGGAACATGGGCGCGGCGGCGCGCGAGAGCTTCAGGGAGTGGAGACGTTGTTCGAGGCGTCGCGGGGTATCGCGGTGGATTCCGCCGCCGCGGCCTCCATGCGGATCGCGGCGCTCGAACTTCTGGGGCGCGGGCCGGGGGAGCGTGAATCCGATCTGCGCGTGCTGGCCGGTCTGTTGCACGCGCGTCATCCGGTGGCGGTGCAGCGGGCGGCGGCGGCGGCATTGAGCCGGTTTGGGGACCGGCGCGCCGCGGAGTTGATGCTGGGGGCCTGGTCAACGTGCAGTCCGACGGTGCGGAGCGGGATTCTCGGACTGGCTTCGGAACGCGGCGCCTTTGTGGAGGTGCTGCTCGATCTGATCGAGTCCGGCCGCATTCCCGCCGGGCAGATCAACAGGGCCCAGCAACAGCGTTTTTTGTGGAATCCGGACAAGGCGGTTCAGGCGCGGGCGGCAAGGCTGTTTTCCTCGGCCAATCCGGATCGCCGGCAGGTGGTGGAGGCCTACCGTCAATCGGTGGGAACTGACGGCGATCCCGCGCGCGGCCGGGGCTTGTTCGAACAACAGTGTGCCGTATGCCATCGGTTCGAGGATCAGGGAAACCCGGTGGGACCGGACCTTGCGGGGTTTCGGGACCAACCGATCGAGGCCTGGGTGCTGGCGATACTCGATCCCAACGCGGCGGTCGAGGCGCCGTTTGTGGGCTACACGGCGGCGATGAAGGACGGGCGCGAATTGAGCGGGGTGATTGCCAATGAAACCGCCTCCAGCGTCACGCTCCGGACGGCGACGGGCGGCGAGGAGGTGCTGTTGCGCAATCAGATCGAGACATTCGGGAGTTTTGGTCTTTCGCTGATGCCGGAGGGTTTCGAGGGATCGCTGAACGCGCGGGAGATGTCGGATCTCATCGCGTTTCTTCGAGCGCGCCAGGCCGGGTCTGAAGCGCGCCGCGATTGAAGAGGGATTCCGTCCCAATGGCACCATTGACGCTTCCGCTTGCCCTCGGGTGTTTCGCGCCTTAGATAATAGGAGTCCAATTCATGAAATCCATCTGTTCCAGCCCCGCTTTCTGGTTTGCCGTGCTCAGTCCCTGCCTGGCGGCGGGGGTGGACTATGTCGATGATGTGAAGCCGATTCTGGCGCAGAATTGTTATCGCTGTCATGGCGCCGATCAGCAGAAGCACGGG
This sequence comes from Candidatus Methylomirabilota bacterium, assembly GCA_035544555.1. Lineage (GTDB taxonomy): Bacteria > Verrucomicrobiota > Verrucomicrobiia > Limisphaerales > DATKEE01 > DATKEE01. The sequence continues at coordinate 4,279 of DATKEE010000284.1, read as the reverse complement.
TTGCGACTGGACACGGCGCGATCCGGCCTGGCCGGTGGGCAGAGCGGTCCGGCCTGGAATCCGGGTGACAGCGCAAACAGCCTGATCCTGCGCGTGCTGAATGGAACCCATCCGGAGCTGAGCCCGATGCCCTACAAACGGGAGCCGCTCGCGGCGGCGGAGATCCAACGGATTGCGGACTGGATCGATGCGGGGGCGGCCGCGCCGGAGGACGAACAACCGCAGATCGTCCGGCATTGGGCGTTTGTTCCGCCGGAGCGCCCGATGGAGCCGGAGGTGCGGCAGGTGGACTGGGTGCGCAACCCGATTGACCGCTTCATTCTCGCCCCGCTGGAAGGCGAAGATGTCCAGCCGTCGCCCGAGGCGGACCGGGTGACGTTGATCCGGCGTTTGAGCCTCGACCTGATCGGACTGCCGCCGACCGTGGAGGAGGTGGAGGCTTTTCTGGCGGATGCATCGCCCGGCGCGTATGAGCGGCTGGTGGAACGATTGCTGGCGTCACCGCATTACGGGGAAAGGTGGGGCCGCCACTGGCTGGACGGGGCGCGGTATGCGGACTCGAACGGATACAGCATCGATTCGCCGCGATCCATCTGGCCGTATCGCGACTGGGTGATCCGGGCGATGAATGACGATCAACCGTTCGACCGGTTTGTGATCGAGCAACTCGCGGGGGACCTGCTGCCGGATGCCACGCGGGCGCAACGAACCGCCACCGGCTTCCATCGCAACACCCAGATCAACGAGGAGGGCGGGGTGGACCCCGAACAATTCCGCATCGAGTCGGTTGTGGATCGTGTGGACACGACGGCGACGGTGTTTCTCGGACTGACGATGGCGTGCGCGCAATGCCACGATCACAAATTCGATCCGATCAGCCAGAATGAATACTACGGATTCTACGCGTTCCTGAACAACAGCGAGGAGCCCAGGCTCGAGGTGGCCGCGACGGAGGAACTGGAGGCGCGCGACACGTTGCTCGGCGAGATTCGGGAGTTGGAAGCGGCGCTCAAGGAACAGGCGGAGGAATTGCCGCAGGATCCCCCCGCATGGATCGAGGCGCTGAAGGACGCGGGGAACGAGGGGCTGAACCGGGCGGCGCGCGCCGCATTGAGCAAGCCGGTCGAATCGTGGTCTGACAAGGACCGTGAGAGTGTGTTCGATGCCTTCAGCGGACTGGACGGGGCGTACGCGCGGCGACGGGACGAGATCGCGCGGTTGAGACGGAAGCTGCCTCGGTTTCCGACGACGATGGTATTGGAGGAGCGAAAGGAACCGCGGTCCACGCACGTTCACATCAAGGGCGATTTCACGCGATTGGGCGTGGAGGTGACGCCCGGGGTGCCGTCGGTTCTGCATCCGATCGGGGAGGCTGAAGGCCGGTTGAACCGGCTGGAACTGGCGGAATGGCTGGTGGACCCGGACAATCCGTTGACCGCCCGGGTTACGGTGAATCGCATCTGGCAGCGTTATTTCGGGGTGGGCTTGGTGGCGACCGAGAATGACTTTGGAACGCAGGGCGCCGAACCGACACATCCGGAGTTGCTGGACTGGCTGGCGACGGAGTTCGTCCGGCAGGACTGGAGCATGAAGGCCATTCACCGGCTGATCGTGAACTCGGCCACTTACCGGCAGTCATCCGATGTCCGGCCCGACCTGAAGGAACGGGATCCGAACAATCGCTGGCTGGCGCGGCAAAACCGGGTGCGGCTGGAGGCGGAAATCGTGCGGGATGTGGCGTTGCGGGCGAGTGGACTGATGACGGATAAGATCGGCGGTCCCAGCGTGCACCCGCCGCAGCCGGACGGCGTCATGAATCTCGGGCAGCGTCAGCGTGAATGGAAGGCGGACACGGGCGCGGACCGGTTTCGACGGGGGATGTACACCTTCTTCTGGCGGGCGACACCGCATCCGGCGCTGGCGGTGTTTGATGCCCCGGACTCGCTCAGCACGTGCACGCGGCGTTTGCGGTCGAACACCCCGTTGCAGGCGCTGACGCTGCTGAACGACCGGGCGTTTCACGAGTTTGCGATTGGGCTGGGAAGGCGGGTGCTGGAGGCGGGGCCGCGGAGCACGGAGGAACGATTGGCGCACGCGTTCCGACTCTGTCTGGCCCGGGAACCGGAGGAAGTTGAACGGCGACGATTGCGGGAATTGCTTGAAACTGAGATGGCATTCCTGCGGGGGGAAGCCGGCCAGGCGCGGGAGTTGTTGGGAGGGAAGGCGGAAGAAGACCCGGTGGAACTGGCCGCCTGGACCCTGGTATCGCGGGTCCTGTTGAACCTGGACGAAACGATTACGCGGGAGTGAGCGCGCGGCGGGATCGGATGGAGAGAAACTGAATGATGGAACAGAAGCCGATGACATTTGAGCAGGGGCTGCAAGGCCTGACGCGGCGGCATTTTTTCAGCAAGTGCGCCCTCGGCCTGGGGTCGGTGGCGCTGGCGTCGTTGTTGGGCGAGCAGCGGCTGCTGGCGACAGGAGCCGGGCAGGTGGCGCAACCGTTCTCCCCCAAGGCGCCGCATTTCCCGCCCCGGGCCAAGAACATCATCTATCTGTTCATGGCCGGCGGGCCGAGCCAGCTTGAATTGTTCGACTACAAACCGAAGCTGAACGAGTTGAACGGCCAGCCGATCCCGCAATCGTTCATCGAGGGCAAACGCTTTGCCTTCATGGGCACGTCGCACGGGACGAATCTCCTCGGAACGCGGCGGCAGTTCGCGCGCCACGGCCGAAGCGGCATGTGGGTCTCGGATCTCTTCCCGCATACCGCGGGCATTGTCGATGACATCACGATGGTGAAATCGTGCGCCACGAACCTGTTCAATCACGCGCCGGCCAAGCTTTTCATGAACACCGGCTCGGGGTTGTTCGGCCGGCCGAGCATGGGATCCTGGGTGACGTATGGCATCGGCAGCGAGTCCCAGGAACTGCCGGGTTTCGTGGTGTTGCAGTCCGGGCCGCGCGGACCGCGCGGCGGGGCGGTGAACTGGGCCAGCGGCTTTCTCCCCACCACCCACCAGGGCGTGCCGCTGCGGGGACAGGGCGAACCCATCCTCAACCTCACCAGCGCCCGGGGTGTGGACGCCGCCCGGCAGCGCCGGGCCATCGACACCATCCGCGACCTGAATCTCCACCGCCTCGTCGAGACCGGGGACCCGGAGATCCTCACACGCATCGCGTCGTATGAAATGGCGTATCGGATGCAGACCAGCGCGCCGGAATTGATCGACATCGCGGGCGAATCCAAGGCGACACTGGATTTGTACGGAGCCGAGCCGGGAGGGTCCTCGTTTGCGAACAATTGTCTGCTCGCGCGGCGGCTGGTCGAGCGGGGCGTTCGATTCGTTCAGCTATACCACACCAATTGGGACAGCCACGGCGGACCCGGGGAGAATCTTCAGGGCGATTTCGAGAAGGTGTGCCGGGATGTGGACCAGCCGTGCGCCGCGTTGGTGAAGGATCTCAAGCAGCGCGGTCTGCTCGATGAAACCCTGGTCATCTGGGGCGGCGAGTTTGGGCGCACACCGATGGGCGAAAACCGCGAAACCACGGGCCGCAATCATCACATCGACGCTTTCACCATGTGGTTTGCGGGAGGCGGCGTGAAGGCGGGCGAGGTGATTGGCGAAACCGATGAACTGGGCTTCAACCCGGTCGAGGACCGCGCCCACGTCCACGATCTCCATGCCACGATCCTGCACCTCCTGGGCATGGATCATGAGAAGCTGACCTTCCGCTTCCAGGGGCGCGACTTCCGCCTCACCGACGTCGAGGGGCGCATCCTGACGCGGATGCTGGCCTGACGGACCGGCCCGATTGACGTTTGCATCCTCCTGAAGGCTCCTGCCGTCCCCGACAAAACTTTGTCACTTAAGTGACGAAGTTTTGTCGGGGGTGATCAAGGAAGATTTGGCTGACGGCTCCGGATTCGGAGGGAGTCGTCGCGGGTAGGTGGCTGTTGCTCTGGGAGTGGCTGTCACCGCGGAGCGGATGGAGGAATTGGCTTCAGGACGATGGCTTCAGGCCCCATTGCGCTTTCGCACTCAGGGTGTTAGATTGCCCGCCATCACACCGGCAGGAGTGCCAGAAGGGCGTTGGGGCCAGGCTTTCCACCGGTGATTATGCGGAGTTGCCGGCCGAATTCGTCTTGTGTTTTGGGCTCGTCACACACAACCACGTCTCTCGTCGCGTTGACCTCGTCGCCCGCAGGTTGTTGTTTCGATTGTCTCGCGCCCCGGTCCGCCGGGCGTTACGGCCAGGCTCGCGCTGCCCGCGG
>DATKEE010000283.1:0-6167 GCA_035544555.1 Candidatus Methylomirabilota bacterium | reverse complement strand
TCGGAATGTCGCTCCAGAGCAGGTATTTTCCGACGCCGTTCCAGGCGGGACCCTCGGCCCAGAGCATGCCGGAGTGAAGCCGCTGGATGGGCGTGTTGCCCAGCTTGTATCGGGCGAACCGCGCATCGAGCACCAGGATCGATGGATCGGGATAGCGGATGGGATTCGCGCCCGTCCAATCGCGCTCCGCCGCGCCGGACCGCGAGGCCATGGCCACACCGGCCGCGGCAAAGGCGGCTGAACGGAGAAATCCGCGACGATTGACCGAAGGCGGGATGACGGAGTCCGATTGACCGGCTTCAACGGCTGAGGGATTCGCTTTCATAATGGGGTTTCAAATCTTGCTCTCAGAGTTCGTGGTCGGATGGCTTGACGCCTTGTGTGAATTTGTCGAATCCGAAAAACGTGGGCTTGTATTCCCCGACGTAATTGACGTCCGCCCGTTCCGGAATCTGTCCGGCCAGGCCAACCGCCCAATAACATCCGTTCACGACAAGCCGGCGCAGGTCTTCACTCTCGAGGTCCACGGAGGCGCCGATGGTCGAGGTCAGAATCCGCGCCGTGTTGCCCGTTTCCGTCTGGTAATTCTTCACCCAGACGAGGGGCATCAGCGACTTCTCAAAATTTGGCGGCGAGTCCGGTTCCATTCCCTTCAAGGTCAGCCCGTGCACCAACACGCGCGCGTCGGGCGTCAGATTCCGGATCCCATAAACGTCGGACGGTCCCCAGATGTCCTTCACCCCACGGAGCACGGGATGGCTTTCATACAGTCCGTTGATCAATCCGCGCGCGCCTTCCTGCCCGTGGCGTCCGTGATGATTGATCCACGTATCGCCCAGGACCTGCCGGCCGAATCCCCCCGGCCATTCACGATTCCGCCAATCGTAGCGGGCATAAGGACTCTCCGGGTTCCGGCGGTATTCAAAGGCGTGCGTGGACGTGCGAAACGCGATGATCGGACCGCCGCCGTTCAGGTAATCCACGAAATGTTTCATGTCCTCGTCCGGGAACTCCCGGAACCGGGCGAACAGCACCATCAGATCGGCGTCCTCGAGGAGGTGCAGACCGGGAACGTTCGTCTGGTTGTTGGGATCGATGGTTCCGTCCTCCGGATTGATCGGGAACAGCACCGTGCATTTGAAGCCGTGCCGGGCGGAAAGAATCTTCGCCAGCATGGGCATCCCTTCCTCGGATCGATACTCCTCGTCGCCGGTCACAAAGACGATGTGCTTGCCGTTGCCCGGCCCCTCCCTGCCCTCATAAACAACCCATGGGTCCGCCGCCAGCGCGGCCGTTCCGACACCCGACACGGCCATTGCGGCGATTGCGAGACTGGCGAGCGCCCTGGCAGCAGCGCGGAAACAGCTCCGCATTGGCCGCCCGCTGATGGCGGCAGACAGGGGAATTTCGGGCGTTGCGGATTTCAGAAGGTTGAATTGAAAAGGGAAAGGGGCGGCATGCATACGTTTCAGAGGGCGACGTGGATTTGGAGGCCGGATGATGCCTCGAATTTCGCGCGGCTGACAAGGCTTAACGTTCTGCCGCATGGGTGAGATCGGATGCGCGTGAAAAGAGCGGAGTCTTCGAGGAGTGGATCGGGGGCGCGATTCGGGCGTCCTGACCCGGGCGGAATGTCTGAGCGTCGTTACCTCCGCTGCTACCCTGTTCCTTCCGGAGTCTCGTCCTCCGCGTCCACTTCGCTTGCCTTGGGGACGATGCTCGATGGGATCTCTCCCCGCCGGACCAGTTCATCCAGGTCCCGCATGATCGTGCGCCGGGCGACGCGGAATTCCCGGGCTAATGCGGAAATGTTGGGTCGCCCTTCCCCTCCGGCCAGGCGGCGCCGCAGTTCGGTTTGACGGCTGAGCCGGTCGGTGGAGCGGCTGAACAGGGCTTCGGCATCGACGCGTTTGGAGCGTTCCAGCGCCTCGAACTGTTTCACGACCTCCGTCTCGCCGCATTCGCGCAACGCCGTCTCGATGGTCTGAAGCAGTTCATGCACATCCACCGGTTTGGTAATGCAGTAGTGCGCCCGCCGCGGACCCTGGAGCGCGTGCAGGCGTTGATGCACCTCCAGCGCCCCGGACACGATGATGATGGGAACGTAAGGCACCAACTCCTTCAACTCCGGCAGAAAATCCAATCCCAGCTCCCCGTCGTCCAGAACGTGATCGAGCAGGATCAAATCCGGCGGGTCCTTCCCGATCGAAGCCAGGGCGGCACTCGCGGCATGGACCCGCTCAAGCTGGTAATCCGAAAGCGCCTCCTCATAAATCTCGTACTGAAGATCGTCGTCCTCCACGATCAGAATGCGGGTGGGTTTCATCGCCGGGTTGCCGGACCTTAACTCCATCCGCCCCCCCATTTCAAGCCCGCCGCATCAAGGGGAACTACGGGTGTGTACCAAACGAAAGCTAACTATTCAGGTGAAAAACCACCTGCCTGCGCTCAGGCTTCGGCAGGCAGGCGAATGGACACGAATTCACACGAATGAAGGCGAAGGCATCGGAACGCCGGTCTCCGACCCGGCGCGATTCCTCACATTCGTAACGAGCCGGATCGGAGACCGGCGTTCCGTCCTCCACGAAGGCGGCGGTGAGGGCGGGTTGGATATTCCAGTAAACCCCTGGACCCCTCGTCAGTCCGCCAGGTTTGACCGGGCAACCGTTCGGTTCAGAGTCCGCAGTTCGAGGGTGAGCTGAACAGTTACAACGAAAGTATCACCCCGGGGCGCCGCGCGTGGCCGACCGTGGGTTCGCGCGGACAAGCTGTCCGCGCTCCAATTCATGGGAGCTTTCCGCCTGCGGTCCGATGAGTGCGCGGATCACTTCACAAACTCAGATGGCCGAGGGCGAGCAATCCGTAGAATGTGTATTCGCAGTCGAGATGATCGTCCGCCCAATGCCCGTGGAACCCGCCTTCATTCGTCCAAAGACTGTCCACAAAATCCAGACAGGACTCGCGCACCCGATCGATCGGCGCCTCCAATCCCGCCAGCGCGTGAAGCGCCGTCGCCGTGGACAGCAAATCCGGCATCGGCGCGCCCGGCGCGGCCACGAACCCCCCCTCCGGATGCGCCCGCGCCAGCAGCCAGTCTGCGACACTCTGATTCACCGGCATTCCCAGATTGCGCAGGACCGCCACCGCCGCCGCCGTCGCGTTTGTGGAACCCGCCACCATGCCGCGCTCGTTGCCCCAGGCGCCATCCGGAGTCTCCAGGAGTTTCAGGCATTGGACGAGTCGTTCAGACCTCGGGACCGCGCCGCCGCAATCCTGACACGCACCGAGCGCGAGGAAGCAGCCATAGGCGGACCCGTTCCGGCTGCCGGCCACGGCGTGATAACCCCCGTCCGCCGTGCGATGGGATTCGATGGCCCTGAGGATGGCCGCGTCCCGGGTGTCCAATCCGGACTGTCTCGCCGTGGAGCGGCAGGCGCCCAGACACCAGGCGAGTGAACAGAGGTGAACGAAGTCGAGCCCGCTGCCATCGCCGAATCCATCGAGATAGTCACCCAATCCGGGCTGGAAGGGTTCGCGCTGAAGCGCCTGGAGAGCGGAGACGCCAAACACCGTGTAATAAAGATCCCCGCGTCCGGATCGATCCTTGAACCCACCTCCGGCATTCCACTGGTGTTCGAGGAAACGGCTGACGAGATCGGTCGATTCACCCAGGAGACGCGGGGCGAGACGGGCAACCTGAAGCATCTCGATGCGCAAACTCAAATTCGTTCGATTACTGATTTCCAACCCGAAGGGTCACCAGGCGAAGGCGCGTCAGCAGCTTTCCGGGTGAAAGCGCTCAACTGGAAGTCACCGCCACCGGTTCTCGCGCACCGGCATTCTGTTGCTCGAATTCCTTGCACCACCCCTTGATCTCGGTGTCGTTGAAAATCTTTCCGATGATCCGGCGAAGCAACCCCTTCAAACTGGGATTTTCCAGGTCGCGAAGGGAACGGATCGCCTCCTCCTTGTAAGTCTCCAACAACAGCCGGGCGCGTTCATCGGCCTTGAGTTCGCGATACAACGCCTCGATTCCGACCGCATCGAGGCCCTCCCGGGGATTGCGGTTCCAGACGGATTCAAGATCCGCCTTCCGGGCATCCTTCGCGCGTTCGTGTGCGACCGCGAGCAGGAGACTGGGACGAAGCCCCGCGATATCGTTCGTTTCACCTTCCTGGCCGAGGTCGCTCAGGTCATCGCGAATCTGATAGGCAATGCCCAGGGCCTCACTGTAGGACTCAAGGACCGACGCAACCTCGTCATGGTGCCGGTTGCCCGCGTAGAGCGAGCCCAGACGCAGGGCGACCTCGAAGGCCGGGGCGGTCTTCTGACGGAAAATGTCGAGCACCTCGAGCGAGGTCAGCGGCCGCGGATGGCGCGCCCAACACAACTCCGCTCCCTGTCCCCGGCAAAGCTGGCGTTGTCCATTCGACGCCACGAGCAGCATGGCCGCCTTCTGCTCCGCCGACACCTGGCACGAGCCGATCAGCCGGTAGCCTTCGCCAATCAACAAATCGCCGACATTCAGCGCCACCGGAATGCCATGCTCGGCGTGGAGCGTCTTCTCCCCGTAGCGAAACTCGTCCTCGTCCTCGATGTCGTCATGGATGAGGGAGGCCTTGTGAAAGCATTCGACCGCGAGGGCCAGTTTCCGGATGTCCTCGGGGAGTGGCGAGCCGGGTTGGTCCTGGAGGGCCTCGAAAGCGGCGACGGCGAGGAAGGGACGCCAGCGTTTGCCGGCGCGGGCGAGCCAGCCGCGGGCGATGCGTTCGGTCTCTCCCGCTGCGGCGCCCAGGATCAGGTCCAGCGAACCGGGTGTGAACCAGAAGTCAACCTCCTCGCGCAACGCCCCGAGATCCAGCCGGCGGGTGCGATCATCGCCGGTCAGGTGAATGTAATCCCAGACCCAGTCGAGATCGACGTTGGTATCGATGCAGTCATCCTGCAGGAGCGGCACGGCGACGCCGGGGATGGCGGCCGCCTCCATGTAAGGGAAGGCGCGTTCGAGCACACTGAGACAACTGACGCCGACGATCGCCTCGATTTTTCCGGTCTGGATGAGGGACATGACGATGGCCGAGCCTTCGGCCACGAGGACGGCGTAACCGAGGCGTTCGGCCTCGCTTTGCAGGTCCTGGATGGTGCACAAGCCGCACTGTTTGCAGAGTAGTCCGTATTCATCGAACGGCGCGGGGCATTTGCTTTCCACGCGCAGACACTTGGGGAGGAGCAACAGCCGACGCTCGTAGGGGATCGAGGCGAGTTGTTCGCGCCAGACTTCGTTGTTGATCAGCACGCCGATGTAATCGCGGTAGATCGGATCGCAGTGCAACTGCCCGACGACGCGGTCCGCGTGGACCTTGAGATCATCGACCGGCAGAGGCGGCACCGGGTTGAACTCGGCCACGTAATTGCGGATGTGGCGCAGGATGCGGCCGCGCTGCTCCGGGGTTTGTGGAATGTTCTTCTTCGGCGGACGCAGCCGCTGAACCGGAACCGGTCTTGGAATGCTGATCGGTGTGGCTTGCATAAGGAAATCGTGCTGCTAAAAACCGCGGCGCTGTTCCGGCGACCCGGTGTCCTTCGTTTAGTGGTGGTTCTTGCGCGATTATCGAAATCACCCGGGGGAGGTCGAGAACAATCAACCCCGCGGGGACCCTTCGAAGGATCGCCATTCCGTCCGCATTTCGGGCTTCCATGGCCCGATTTCTACGGGCTACCAGGGGTTGTGGCTTCTGAGCCACGCTTCAGCCGACGTCTCAACCTGCCGCGTTTCCTGCCAGACCTTGCGCAGGTCCAGGCTGACGCCCCGGTAGCTAAGACGCCAACTCTCGGGGTCAAGGCTACGATGAAATTCATCTTCTTTGAAACCGCTCAACGTCCCCTGGGGCATGATGTTCAAATCCACCGGACGTTCGTGGAGGGCCAACCACTCCACGAGACCCACGTCGGACCGGTCCTGTTGCGCCCGGGCTTCCCGCAATTCGAGCGGCGAACCGGCCTCCACCTTCAGCTCAGTCCGCAACGTCTCGCCCCGGGTCCGGGCGGATTCCTCGTCCGGCCAGAACAGTTTTGACAGTTTAATGCCGTGGCTCAGCAGCGCGTGGACGTGCAGAAACACCCGCTCCCCGTCGTTCATCTGAAGATCGCGCTTCAGGTTTTCCCAC
>DATKEE010000282.1:0-3192 GCA_035544555.1 Candidatus Methylomirabilota bacterium | reverse complement strand
TGGCTGAAGACCCGGCCGCGCGGATTCTCATTGTCAGTCACTACGACGACGAGCAATCCCGTGCCGCGGCCCGTGAAGCCGGCGCGGCCGGATTCGTCTCGAAGGAGAACATCGCCGACATTCTGACCTTCATGGGGACAGACCCTTCAACCGGCGCGGTGTCCGGTCAATCCGCCGCCCAACAGCCATGAACAACACCCGCTCCACCCTGCTCCTGACCACGGCCGCCGCCACCGTGCTGCTTGCCGCATGCGGGGATCGGCCGACAGACTCAGCCACCCGCGACGGCACCGTCCGGCACTCCGCGGACGTCGTCGCCACAGTGGGCGGCGAGGACATCACGCGCGAACAGTTCACCGCCCATCTGGCCCGCAGGACCCACCGCTTTTCGAACCCCGAAACCGATGTCTCCGCTCTCAAGCGGGAGGCGCTGGAAGAAATGATCCGCTTCCGCGCGGTGCTCGCCCGGGCGAAGGCCGGGGGCTACGACCGGGATCCGGAAATCGTCGCCGCGATTGAGCGAATGGTCGTGGCCCGATTTCAGGAGGCAAAACTCGACGGCTTGAAAAGCGCGTTGCCGGACATCACCGACCAGGAAATCAGTGCGGCGTACCAACGGGACCTGGACCGATACGCCACGCCGGAACAGGCGCGGGCCGCGATCATTTCCTTCAAGGCCAGCCGCAAAGCCGATCCGGATCGCCGCGCGGAGATCGAACGACAAGCGGCCTCCGTGCTGGCCCGGGCGCGTGGCGCCGGTGACGCGGAATTCAGCGAACTTGCCCGTCTCCATTCAGAGGACCAATCCAGCCGGTATGCGGGAGGCGACATTGGCTGGCTGCACCGCGACGGGCGGACGACCCGATGGGACGCGGGACTGGTGCAGGCCCTCTTCGCCCTCGAGCGACCGGGTGACGTGGCGCCGCTGCTGGAACTTGAGGACGGCTTTTACATCGCGCGTTTGACCGGGCGCAAGCCGGCGGGCGTGAAACCGCTCGACGCGGTGCGCGACGCCATCCGGCATCAACTCGCCCTCGACCGCCGGCATGAGATGGAGGAACGCTTCTTCCAGGAGATGCGGTCCGGCTTGAGCATCGAAATCAACGACCGGTTGCTGGAGCGCATCGAGCCGCCGGTGACTCCCACCGACGACGGTCCGGAACCCCTGCCAGCAGGATGAATCCCATGAAGACAACATTGACGTTCGAAACGCAGACGCCGTTGATTGCGGCGCGGACAGCGCGGCGCGCTTGCCGCGTCATGAGGTGTGCGCAATCCATGTGGCGCGTGGCGCGGGTGTGTCTGCTGGTTGCGCTGATCGGCTCCAGCGCTTCGGCCCAGACCCACACGCAATCCTTCACCCTGCAGCCCGGTTGGAACGCCGTTTATGTCGAGGTCGAACCCCCGGACAATTCCAGCGACAGCCTGTTTGCGGGGCTGCCGGTCGCGAGCGTGTGGACCCCGGCCGAGCGAGCCTCCTCGGTGGATTTCATCCAGGACCCTTCCGAGGCCGTTTTCAATGAGGCGGGGTGGCTCGGCTGGTATCATCCCTCCCGCCCCGAGGCGTTTTTGGGAAACCTTTTCGCGCTCCACGCCAACCGCGCCTATCTGATCCGGGTCACCAATTCGAGCCCCGTGAACTGGGTCATCACCGGACGCCCCTCCCTGCGCCATCAGGACTGGGTTCCGGACGCCTACAGCCTTCGCGGCCTGCCCGTCGATCCGGACGCGCCGCCCACATTCGCGAATTTCTTTCGTCCCTCCCCGGCCCATTACGATGCCGTGACGGGCCAACTGGAGAACATTTATCGATTGGGCGCCTCCGGGCAGTGGGAGCTGGCCGCACCTTCAGACAGCATTCGTTCGGGCGAGGCCTACTGGATCCAGACCCGGGGCGCGTCGGATTTCCTGGCCCCGCTGAAGGTCGCTGTCGATCTGGGCGACGGCCTGGATTACGGACTCGAGTTGACGGAGCTCAGCGTGCGCGTGGCGAATACAACCGGCGGCTCCATGAATGTCATGGTGCGGGATCTGGGAACGGGTGCATCCCCGCTGTCTCATTACACGTTCGATCCCTCGCTTGGGGGTCAGTGGCCGACGCTGCCGGCGCCGCTGGCTCTCTCGGCCGGGCCGCTCTCGAAACTCCGGCTCCGTCTGGCCATCCGGCGACAGGACATCAGCACGGCAACCTTCGGTTCGATCCTCAGCATTCGCGACGGGGCGGGCACGCGATTCCTCGTCCCGGTGAACGCGGAGAAGTTCACCGGCGCCCCGGCCGGCACGTTGCCCGCCCTGCAGGGCCGACCCCGACCGCATGCCCCCATCGATGACGCGAAAGCCCTCGCGGGACTGTGGATCGGCAGCGCGACGCTCAACGCCGTATCCGAGGCGCATTCGTCGGATCCCACCGCGGTGACGCCCGTAAAGTCCGAAATGAACCTCCGCCTGATTGTGCACGTGGATGACGGCGGCCAGGCGCGGTTGCTCAAGGAAGTGATCCAGATGTGGCGGGACGGGACCTTCACGAGCAACGTGGACGGCGACCAGGTCGTGGACAAACCGGGCGAATACGTCCTCCTGACGGACGACTCGCTTCTTCCCCGATTCGAGGGAGCGGGCTTGCGCGATGGCGAACCCGTGGGCCGGCGAACGAGCACCATTGGTTACGATTTTCCCGCCGATGCCGGGAACAACTTCCTGAACCTGTCGGGCTTTTTCGCGATTGGACAGAGTCTCACCGGCGCGCTGGAGATTCCCCACGATCACCCGACCAATCCGTTCAAACACAAATACCACCCGGACCACGACAACCTGAACGAACGTTTCGACGGGCCGGCGGTCGAGGCCTTTACCCCCACGCGGCAGGTGCGCCTGGAGTTTGCCGCGTCGCCGCCCGAAGGACCCGACGTGCCGGACTTTGGCTACAACGAGATGGGCGGCGCCTACCGCGAAATAATCACCGGCATTCACAAGAACCCGATCCACGTCGGCGGCACGTTCCGGCTGTCGCGCGTGTCGCTGATCGCGGAATTGAACCCGAGTCCCACCCCCTGATCCTCCCGCCATGAGAGCCATTCCATTTAACATCCTCACTCTCCCGACGCGCGCCATCCGGCTGTGGGCCGCGCTCGCCGGTCTGTTGCTCCTCGGACTCAACGTTCACGCCGCGACCTTCTCCGGTCGCGTCACCGA
>DATKEE010000281.1:0-5044 GCA_035544555.1 Candidatus Methylomirabilota bacterium | reverse complement strand
ACCACCGCACCGTTGAAGAAACAAGTGCTGAACGCCTGCGCTCATGCCGCGGCCGCCGATGGAGTGCTTCATCCCCGCGAAGCCGAACTCCTGCGCGCCATCGCCGACACCCTCGACTGCCCCCTCCCCCCGCTCCTTTCCCCCAAAGGGGTCAGTCCTGAACATTGACACAACCGCTGGGGTCGCCCATTGCCCTGATCCGTCAACGGTGGATTTGCCCACTCTGAACAAAACGGTCCACCCCGGCTCCCCGTCCCGACATGATCCCCCAAGTCTTTCAATGTCCAGACGAACCGGAATAATGCCCCGCCTCCTCCGTTCGCACACCGCCAGTCCCCTGCCAGACAGTCCTTCGTCCCCTCATGAACACCGTTCATGCATCGGATCGAAACTATGAACCAAACACGCGCATCACCCGGCGTTCCGGTTGCTGAACCGTCCCCCAATGATCTCGCGGGTGCCTCCCAATGCCCGGCCGCTCCTCGCTGCCTTCCTGGCTGCCTCGGCCCTGGCTGCCGCCATTTACGCCGGCTCCTCGCGTCTCCGGCATTTTGACCCGGCCGTCGTCTGGTATGCCGCCGGCTCCCTGGCGGCCTGCTTCGCCATTGTCTGGCGATTCACCTTCTGGGCCCAACGCCCCCCCACCCGCCTCTATCTTCGTCGGGGTCTCCAATTACTCCACCTCCGCCGGCAACATCCTGCTCCTCACCGGAACGCGTCCGCCCATCCGCTCCTCACGGCCGGACACTCGACCCTCGTCAATTTCGCCGGCCAGCGATTCATCCGTCGCCGCGGCTCCTATCGCTGGATCATGCATCTTTGTCTCTCGGGCGGCTGCACGCTCGCTTTCGCCATCACTTTTCCGCTCGTGTTCGGCTGGGTCCACTTCGAACCGGCCCCCGATGGCACCTCTTACATCGTCAATCTCCTCGGACTCAATCTTCGCCGTTTCAACGTCCACGGCATCGAAGCGTCCCTTGTCTTCAACCTCCTCAATCTCTCGGCGGTCATCGTCCTGGCCGGCCTCTGCATGGCCGCATGGCGCCGCCTCACCGATCCCGGCGAACGCGCCACCCAGCGGTTCACCGAGGACATCCTGCCACTCCTCCTCATCTTCGCCGTCACCGCCACCGGCCTGTTGATGACCGTCAGCTACAAATTTCTCGACGGCCGGGGACATGGCATTGTGGCGATCACCCACACCGCCAGCGTCATCGCCCTCCTGCTCTTCATTCCATTTGGAAAACTCTTCCACATGTTCCAGCGCGTCACCGCGCTCTGTGTCTCCCTCTATCAACGTGCCGGCCATCAGGATCCGCCCGCCACCTGCCGTCGTTGCGGCTCGCCGTTTGCCTCTCCAATGCACGTGGCCGACCTCAAAACCGTCCTCGATCAGCTCGGCTTCAACTACCGCTACGCCCTCGCCGATGCCGATCTGCATTACCAGGATATCTGTCCTCCCTGCCGGCGCCGGCTGCTCGCCTTGAATCAGGGTCGAACCCTCGGACGATGACTCCCGCTCTTCCCACACCCCGCTCATGGCCACACTGACGCTCAACGAGAACGAATACATCACCCGCTACGGACCCACCCCCGCCCACACCCCCGCGGGTGGATGGGACTCGCGCGAACCGGATCGTCTCGTCAAAACGCACTGCTGCTTTTGCGGCGTCCAGTGCGGCATTCAATTGAAGGTGGCCGACAACCGGGTCATCGGCTTCGAACCCTGGGAGGATTTCCCCGTCAATCGCGGCAAGCTCTGTCCCAAGGGCGTCAAACGCTACCTCCAGAACGATCACCCAGACCGGCTGCTCGCACCGCTCATTCGTTCATCGGACGGATTTCGCGAAGCCTCCTGGGACGAGGCCCTCGCCCGCACGGTTGACGCCATCCGCTCCATCCAGTCGCGCCATGGCAGGGATGCGGTCGCTTTCCTCGGCGGCGCCTCGATGACCAACGAAAAGGCCTATCTGAACGGCAAGTTCGCCCGCATCGCCCTGGGCACCGCCAATCTCGATTACAACGGCCGCCTCTGCATGGTCAGCGCCGGCTCCGCCAACAAGATGGCCTTCGGCATCGATCGCGCCGCCAATCCCTGGAGCGACATTCCCCTCGCCCAAACCCTCATCCTCGCCGGCACCAACCTCGCCGAATGCTTCCCCATTCTCACCGACCACGTCTGGCGCGCCCGTGACCGCGGCGCCAAAATCATCGTCATCGATCCCCGCGTCACCCCCATCGCCCGCACGGCCGACCTGTTCCTCCCCGTACGCCCGGGCCGCGACAGCGCCCTAGCCAACGGCATCCTCCACGTCCTGATCGATCGCGGCTGGATCGACGAGGATTTCATCGCCCAACACACCGAGGGATTCGATGCCGTCCGCGATCTCGTCCGGGATTGCACCCCCTCGGTGACCGAACGCGTCACCGGCGTGCCCGCCTCAAGTATCGTTCGCGCCGCCGAACTCTGGGGTCCCGCCGAAACCTCGATGCTCCTTCATGCCCGCGGCGTCGAACACCATACCAAGGGCGTCGAAAACGTCCTCACTTACATCAATCTTGTCCTCGCCACCGGGCGCATTGGCAGACCCGGCTGCGGCTATGGCACCATCACCGGCCAGGGCAACGGCCAGGGCGGACGCGAACACGGCCAGCGTTGCAACCAACTCCCCGGCGGACGCGACATCAACGATCCCGAGCACCGCCGGCAGGTCGCCTCCCAGTGGGGCATCCCCGAATCCCAACTCCCCCAACAGGGCCTCACCGCCTGCGAGATCATCGATGCCATCGAGGCCGGCCGGATCAAGGGACTGCTCTCCATCAGTTTCAACCCGCTCGTCTCCATTCCCGATGCCCGGCGCACACGGGCCGCCCTCGAAAAACTCGAGTTCTACGGCGCCATCGATTTCTTCCTCAGCGAAACCGCGCGCCACGCCGACGTCGTGCTCGCCGGCTCCTTGCAGGAGGAGGATGAAGGCACCGTGACAAGTGGCGAGGGCCGCTGCATCCGCCTCCGCAACGCCGTCTCACCCCCCGGCAACGCCCGCGTGGACTGGCATATCCTCTGCGAACTCGCCCGTCGCCTCGGCTGGGGCAGTTACTTCGATTACTCCCGCGCGGAGGACATCTTCTCCGAACTCACCTCTCTCTCCGCCGGAGCGCCCATCGACTACAGCGGCATGACTTACCCGCGCATCGAGGAAAACATGGGCCTGTTCTGGCCCTGCCCCGCCCCGGATCACCCCGGCACGGTCCGGTTGTTCGAGGACCATCAATTCCCCCGCCCCGGCGGTCGCGCGAAATTCCATGCCTTTCCCTACCGCCCTCCAGCCGAGGACGTCGATCCCGAGTATCCCATCTTCTTCACCAGCGGACGCGTCGTCTCGCAATACCTCAGCGGCACGCAGACCCGGCGCATCGGCGCGCTGGTCGATCAATACCCGGAACCCCTCTGCGAAATCCATCCGCTCCTCGCCGCAAGACTCGGCATTCGCGACCGCGACCAGGTCCGCATCACCACCCGGCGCGGGGAACTCATCGTCCCCGCCCAGGTTGTCCGCACCATCCGTCCCGACACCGTGTTCGTGCCCTATCACTGGGCCGGCCGGCAATCCGCCAACCTCATCACCCACCGCGCTCTCGATCCCATCTCGAAGATCCCCGAATTCAAGGTCTGCGCCTGCCGCGTCGAAAAATTCGAGCCTTTAACATGCACACGACACGCAAACTAATGCGTAACGCGGGCGTCCCCGCCTGCGAGTTCCGGCACCGTCCCGGTGCCAGGATCTCCACAGCCGCGGATGCCCGGACCCGAAGTCCCACATCCATCAATCCTCCATCCGTGTCCATCCGTCCATCCGTGGTTCTCCTGTACTCTCTCCACTGAAACTCCAGGCAACACCCACCCATGACGCCAAACCCAGCATGACCACCGACGCCGAGTTCTTCATCGACCCCTCGCGCTGCATCGGCTGCCAGGCCTGCGTCCATGCCTGTGGCGAATGCGACACCCATCGCGGCACGCCGATGATTCACCTCGACTACGTGGACCGCCCCACCGGCGTGCAAACCGCGCCGGTCGTCTGCATGCATTGCGAGGATCCCACGTGCGCCAAAGTCTGCCCCGCCGACGCCATCAAACAGGACGACCACGGTATCGTCCTCAGTGCCGCCAAACCCCGTTGCGTCGCCTGTTCAAATTGCGTCCTCGCCTGCCCCTTCGGCGTTCCAAAGATGCAAACCCGCTACGATCTCATGATGAAATGCGACATGTGCTACGACCGCACCAGTGTCGGCAGGAAGCCCATGTGCGCCACCGTCTGTCCCAGCGGCGCCCTCTACTACGGTCCCCGCGCCGAAGTCGAACAACTCCGCAGCGAACGCCCCGTCAACGAATTCCAGTTCGGCCGCCAGACTGTCCGCACGAAGGTCAATCTCATGACCGCCCCCGGCATCAAACGTCTGCCCTTCGAGATCGCCGACTTTCTTCCCTGGGAAGCCACCGATGCATCCTCGCTTCCCGCTTCCCGTGCCGGCGCGCCCGATGCCGCCGCATTCGCCGTGTGGGAGGAGGATTTTCTGGCTCAACCGTTCGCCCCCTCCACTCCTCCGGAACCCGCTCCCACTCTTTCCTGACTTCCATTCATGACCCCACCCCCCGGCCCGCTCACTTCCAAACCCGCATTCCCCATCCGGCAATCCGACGAGCATCGCCTCTCGCGTCGTCAATTCGCCTGCGCCCTGGGCCTCACGACTGTCGCCGGACTCGCCGTCTCCAAACTGCAACCCTGGTCCGCCGCCTTCGCCCACCCTGTCAAGGAACCCTTCGCTCTCGGAAAGACCCACGATCTGCCCGTCGGCGGCCACAAACTGTTCCGGTTCCCCGACACCCACCACCCCGGCATCCTTATCCGGCTCGAGGAGAATCGCTTCGTCGCCTACGACCAGCGTTGCACCCATCTCATGTGTCCGGTCCTTTTCAACGCCGACACCCGCCAACTCCTCTGCCCCTGTCACAAGGGTTCCTTCAGCGCCGATGATGGGT
>DATKEE010000280.1:0-2947 GCA_035544555.1 Candidatus Methylomirabilota bacterium | reverse complement strand
CGGCCTCAATCTGGTCGCGGCCTTTTGGCTCGCGCTGAACAAACCGGAACGACAGCTCTGCTACCGCTGGCTCTGGGCGCACCTGATCCTTCTTTTGTTCCACTTCCTCCTCTTCGAAGGCCACATCCATTTCGAGTGGCTCAAGAATTCCCTTTTGTGGCTCCACCGCCAGCTCTGATCCTGCCGCCCTCGGATTTCAAAAACTCCCGCACCTCGCGCCGGGCCCGTTCGACCAGTTCCAGATCCCCCGAGAGATCACCGAACCGGAACCGCGGCAGCCCGCTCTGCTGGCGGCCCAGCAGTTCACCGGGTCCACGCAGCTTCAAATCCTCCTCCGCGATCTGAAATCCATCCGTCGTCCGCTCCATCACGCGCAACCGGGCCCGCGCCTCCGCCGTCTTCGCCTTCCCGACCAGAACACAGTAGGAGGCATGCGTCCCCCGCCCGATCCGGCCACGCAACTGATGCAATTGCGCCAGCCCGAATTGTTCGGCGTTCTCAATCAGCATCACCGTCGCGTTCGGGACATCGATGCCCACCTCGATCACCGAGGTGGCCACCAGCGCGTGCAGCCGGTTTTCGCGGAAATCGCCAATCACCCGCTCCTTCTCCTCCGACTCAAGCCGCCCGTGCAGCAATCCCACCTGCCACGGAGCCAGAGCCGCCCGCACCCGTTCCCATTCCCCCGTCACTGATTTCACGTCGTCGCGGTCGTTCTCCTCCACGCGCGGATACACCACGTAAGCCTGCCGTCCCCGTTTCAACTGTTCGCGAAGAAACGCCCACACCTTCGGCAGCTTCCCGGCATCACGGACAAAGGTCCGGACTGAGCCGCGCCCGGCCGGTGCTTCCCGGATCACCGAAACATCCAGGTCGCCGTACAATGTCAGGCCCAGCGTCCGCGGAATCGGGGTGGCGGTCATGACCAGGAGGTGCGGATACGCGCCCTTGCGAACGAGCTTCTCCCGCTGAACCACTCCGAACTTGTGCTGCTCGTCAATGATCACCAGTCCGGGACGCCGGAGGGACACGCCCTTTTCAATGAGCGCGTGTGTGCCCACCAGGATTCCAGGCCGTGTGTTGCCGGAGCGAGCGATGTCCTCCTCACCCTTCCCCGTGTCACGGCTGCCGGTTCGCAGACGCACCGGAATCTCAAGCGGTTCAAACCAGCGTTGGAACACGCGGGTGTGCTGTTCGGCCAGAATCTCCGTGGGCGCCATCAACGCGACATCGAACCCGCTCTCGATCGCCATCAACGCGGCGCAGGCCGCCACCACCGTCTTCCCCGAGCCCACGTCCCCTTGCAGCAATCGCCGCATCGGCTGCACCCCTCCCCCGAGGTCCGCCCGTATCTGCCGCAACACGGCGGTCTGTCCCGCGGTGAGCTTGAACTTCAGTTCGCGCAGGAACGGCCGGATCAGGCGATTGTCGCCGCCACAGGGAAGCCCGCGCGCGTTCGCCTGCAACCGCTTGCGGCGTCTTTGAATCGCAAGCTGAAGCCCCGTAAACTCATCCAGCGCCAGCCGTCTCCTCGCGATCTCGATGTCCGAAAACGTCTCCGGAAAATGGATCATCCGCAGGGCATTGGCGCGCGCCGGCAGATCCGCGGGGGAAAGCTCCGGGCAGGGTTCCGGCACGCGATCCGCCCACTGCTCCAATACCCGCCAGAGGAGCCCCCGCAACCACCGCTGCGGCAGGCCCTCCGTCAGGGCATAAATCGGCGCAATGCGATTCAAATGAATCGAGCCTTCCTCGCCGCCCTCGATGATCTCGGTTTCCGGATGATCCATGGTCCGCGGCTTGAGCGAGTTCACCTTGCCGAACACCATCACTTCGTCCCCCGCTTTGAAGTAATTCCCCATGTAAGGGAGATTCCACCAGCGACAGTGCAACCGCCCGGTGCCATCCTCAAGGATCAACTCAAAGACACATCGCGTGCCCCGCTTCCAGCGCTTGACCCCCAGCGCCACCACCCTGCCCCGGGCAATGGACGACTCACCGTTTGCCAGGTCACCGATGGACCGGATGTTCCGGCGGTCCTCGTAACGTCGCGGACGATGCAGCAGGAGATCCTCGATGGTCCGCACCTCGAGGCGGTCAAGCTGCGCCACACGCTCCGCCCCGACGCCGTGCAGACAGCGTACGGGGGAATCCAGGGTGGCTTCGGATGCGCGCGGCATGACGGCTCTATACAGGGATTGTCCCGATTACTCCATCGCTTCGATGTGTGTGCTGACGCCGGTCTGATGACCGCCTCCCCTCACGAACACGCGCCCCCGCCATCTTCGGCGAGGTTGGACGGCCTTCACCCGCCTTGCCGGTGCACCGCCCCGCCACTCCCCCGTTGGGATCAGGGCTCCTTCCGCGTGTGCTTCCGATAGAATTGCGCCATCTCCAACAGCAACTCCTCAAGCCGCCGATAGTATTCGTCCTCCTCCATCGACGGCTTCCGCTCCCTCCACTGGAAGATCCGCATCTCCAGTTCGTCGCGCCTGGCCCGGATCTCCGCCGGCAGTTGCGACTCGAATTCGCTTCGGATCAAATGCCATTGATGCGCCCGCAGGCCGTCCACCTTGCCGCCTTCCTCCGCCTTCTTCACGGGCCGCACTCCGCGGAACCAGTCGGCCGGTGTGCCCAGTCCATCGCCGTTGTCATCGATCAACGCGTGCTCGGTGGCCAGCCGGGTCTCCGCGCGGTACCAGTCCTCCACCTGACGCGATGCAAACAGGAAGGCCTCCAGCAACGAGGTCTGGCCGTCCTTGTCGAGGTCGGCCTCCGGGTTCGCGATGGCGCCGGCCATGAATCCGCCAAAGCGCGCGTAGTTCTGTTCATACCCGCTGCGTGTGGCCGTGACAATCACCCGGCCGTCCCGGGAGAGTCGGTTCAGAAACGGCGCGCTCGATGACGCCACATTCACGACCGCTATGGGACGCGAGACGGGCTCCAG
>DATKEE010000279.1:0-5723 GCA_035544555.1 Candidatus Methylomirabilota bacterium | reverse complement strand
CCACTCCCGACGTGCTTTCGGTTGCCGAACGGCATTTTGCCGAACTGAGCGAAGGTCTGTTCGACGTCACCATCACCCAGAACGGTTCCGCTGTGACTCCGGACAGGCTTGCCGAGTACCAGGCGGTGCTTTTCTTCACGGCGATCAATCCACCGGGCGTGGACAAGGACGGACTGATCGACTGGGTCCGGAACGGCGGAGCGTTCATCGGGATACATTCCACGGCGAACACCTACCAGAATCATGCCGCGTTCGGCGAGATGCTGGGCGCGCGTTATGATCGCCGTCCGTGGAGGACCCGGGAGCAGCCGCAGACGAAGGTCCGGATCAAGGTCGAGGATCCGGCGCATCCGGCGACCCGGCATTTGGGTGAAACATTCGAAATCGCCGACGACATCTACCAGTTCAAGGATTTCGACGGCAGCGAGGTGAACCTGCTGCTGAGTCTGGATGCGGCGAGTCTCGACCTGGATCATCCGGGGGTGAATCGCGAGGATGAACACTTCCCGGTGTCGTGGACGCGGGCGCATGGGGAGGGGCGCGTGTTTTACACGTCGCTGGGCGATTGGGAGGAGACCTGGAAGGATCCGCGTTACCGGACGCATCTGATCGAGGGCATCCGGTGGGCGATGGAGCGCGAGGACGTTGAGTAATCGCTTTCTCCTTCGCGCGACTGGCGGATCTCCTCGGGAAAGGCTTTGGCGTAAGCCAGAGCCCGCCTCACCAGGACGAGTGGCCAATGGAAATGCCCGGCGGCCTTTTCAATGGACTTTATTTCCTGATATACAGTGAGAACCTCCCAAACGGCGACGCGGTGGCCGGTGAGAAAGGCCTCGCGTCCAGAAAGGGAATCGCAAAAGTATGACGAGAATCCGTCAACCAGTCTTGTTGTTCCTTGCCGCGATTGTTGGCTCCGGATGGATTGCCGGCGCGGCCAGCGATCTCGACCGGACCGCAACGCGGTGGCGGCCCTTTGTCGAATGGTCGCTGACTCATCCGGCTCATGAGGGCAATCCCTACGATGTGGAGGCGGTCGTCACGTTCCGACATCCGGATGGTGAGACGCGGCGGACGGGAATGTTTTATGCCGGGGATGACACCTGGAAGTTTCGCTTTACCGGCACGCGCACCGGGATGTGGACGTTCACCACATCGAGTCAGGAGCCCGGATTGAACGGGCAATCAGGCACGGTGACCATCGATCCGAACCCGGATTCTTCGGCGCACGGGTTCCTGACGAGCTTCGGCAACAAATGGGGCTGGCAGGGAACGGATGCGGCGATGGTTCCGCAACTGGTGATGTACGACGAACTGCCGGATTTCGCGGGCCGGCCGGAAAAAATCGACCGGGATATTCAGACATTCCTCGTCGAACATGGGTTCAATGGTTTCCATGTCGGGGTGCTCGCCCGATGGGTGGACTTCGATCAGGCGCGGTATGACGGGATTGCATCGGACGATCCGAATCCGGATCCCCGGACGTTTGACGCGCTCGAGTTATTGATCACGAAGACGCATCAGGCGGGAGGGATGGTTCACATCTGGGCGTGGGGCGACGAGCAGCGGCGCATGACGCCGGTGAAGTGGGGCATCAACGGCCGGGTGGACCGCCGGCTCCAGCGTTACATTGCCGCGCGACTCGGTCCGTTGCCGGGGTGGAGCATGGGTTATGGCTTTGATCTGGACGAGTGGGTGGAGGAGGAGGATTTTCGGGTCTGGCATGAGCACATGCATCGGCATCTCGGGTGGTCTCATTTTCTGGGAGGGCGGTCCGGAGGGCCAAACCATGGGACGGATCACAGCGGCTGGCAGATTTATGGAGGTCTGGATTACGCCGGGTACGAGCATCATCGGCCGAGCTACGAGGTGTATGTTGCCGCGCTGGACGCCAATCCGAACAAGCCTGTCTTTTCCGAGGATCGCTTCCGGGTTCGCCAGCCCTCGCCGTATCCGGAGAAGGACTACGACGAGACACTGACGCGGCGCGGGCTGTGGGATTCGACGATGGCGGGGGGTGTCGCCAACATCTGGGGAAATCTGGTTCATCCCGGCGGCGCGTATGAGCGGCCGGAGTGGATTCGAACCTGGGCGCGATTCTTTGAGGCGCGGTTCTTGAACGAGCTGGCGCGGGCCGGTGAGTTGACTGATGGAGTGTGTCTAAAGACGGCCGACAACACGCGTTTCATCTTCTACAAGGAAGACGCGGAATCGATCGCAATGGATCTTTCCCGGGTGCAATTGGAACGGCGGGCGATCGCCGTTGATACTTTGCGGGAGTATGAGGAAGTCGAACTCGGAAACCTTTCCGCAGGACGCCAGGACTGGAAGGCGCCCTACAAGTCGGACTGGGCCATCGCTGTCGGGAAGTTTGGGCAATAGGGTTGCCTGAGCGCATCGAGTTA
This sequence comes from Candidatus Methylomirabilota bacterium, assembly GCA_035544555.1. Classification (GTDB taxonomy): domain Bacteria; phylum Verrucomicrobiota; class Verrucomicrobiia; order Limisphaerales; family DATKEE01; genus DATKEE01. The sequence goes on along the minus strand of DATKEE010000279.1, from coordinate 3,321 downwards.
TTCAGCGGTTCGATTCACTGGTATCGGTGGGCCGGGATGCGCCAGGGATCCATGAGTTGGCGCGAGATGACGGTTGTGGACGGACCCCTAGAGCGTGTTTGAAAAATGTCGGAGTGCGGCTGTGTCGTCCTCGACCAGCCGCAGCGCTTTCGAGTTTTCTGGCGATTCTGAGTGTATCACCTGCTGCGGCTGATCTTAGACACAGCCGCGCTCCATTTTTGAAACACGCTCTTAAAGCCGCTTAAAGACACGGAACAGGTAATAGAGGGAGGGCAGGAGCACGACCGCGCCGAGGGCGAGGGCGATCAGAAGCAGGCGCAGGGTGATTTCGGGGGCGGCGGTATTGTGAACGGTCAGGTCCGGATAAATGAGGTGCGGGTATTGGGCGAGACTCCAGCCCAGGAGAATGGTCGTCACCTGTCCGATGGCGGCGACGCGCGCGAGGGCGAATCGCCGGCGCCACAAGGCCGCGAGTGCCGCGGACGCGCAGGCGGCCGTCCAGACCAGCAGCAGCGGCGCCCACCAGTGGGTCAATCCCCGAAACATGGCCGGGGCGCCGTCGCGCGAGGTGAGGAACACCAGGAGGGCGATGGGCACCAAGGCGAGTCCGGAGGCGAGGGCACGCCGCCGAAAGTCCTCTTGAAGATCGGGGTCTTTGGCCGTGTCCACGGTGAGGTAGGTGGCGGCAAGAAACGCAAAGAGGACCAGCGCGAACACGCCGCAGGCAATCGCGAACGGCGACAGCCAGCCCGCGAAGAACCCCGTGCGCACCATCCCCTCCTCGACGCGAATGTCGCCCGTCGCGAGCGCGCCAATCGTCAATCCCTGGACGAAGGGAGTGAAGGCGCTGGAAATGCCGAACAGGCGGCTCCAGCGCCGCTGGACTTCGTCCCGCCTGGAATCGTATTTCCGAAAGACGAAGGAGGAGCCCCGCAGGACGATGCCGATGAGCATGGCGGTGAGCGGGATGTGGAGCGCGGTCATCATGGCGGCGAAGGCGGAGGGCCACGCGGTGAAGAGCAGAACGATGACGAGGATCAACCAGACGTGGTTGGCCTCCCAGATTGGCGCGATGGCATCCGCGATGGCGTCGCGTTGCCGTTGTCGGCGGGGACCGCGCGCGGCGAGGTCCCACACGCCGCCTCCGAAGTCCGCGCCGCCCATCAACACGTAGAGAACCAGCGAGACCAGGGTGATGACGGCGATGGGGACTTCGAGGGGCATGTCAGTTGTCCTTGAAATCCGGCGCGGTCTGGAGGAACTGGCGCTTCAACAGGAATACCAGGATCACGGACAGGAACAGATACACGCCCGTGAACACCGAGAAAGGAACGACCAGCCCCGGCATGGGGGTCACCGCCTCGCTGGTGCGCATCACCCCGTAAATGATCCATGGTTGCCGGCCGAATTCGGTCACAAACCAGCCGGCCTCGATGGCGATGAAACCCATCGGAGCCGCCACGACAAAGGCGCGGAGGAGCCACCGGTTTTTGGGGATGTCGCGTCCGCGGCAGCACTGGATTCCGGCCCAGCCCGCGACGGCGAGCATGAACAGGCCGCACGCCACCATGATATCGAAGCTCCAGTGCGTGAGCGCCACGTTCGGCCATTCGTCGCGGGGAACCTGGTCCAGTCCCGGCACCACGGCCGACGGACTGCGCCCCACCAGCAGGCTGAGACCGGCCGGAATCTTGATCGCATAACGGGTCGTCATGTTCTCTTCGTCCACAATGCCGCCGATGATGAGCGGCGCCCGGCTGCCGGTTTTAAAATGCGCCTCCATCGCGGCGAGTTTCACGGGTTGCAATTCGGCGACGCGGCGCGCCGAGAAATCCCCGGAAAGCACCAGCAGGGGAATCGTGATGCAACCGAGCGCCGCGCCGAGTTTGAAAGCGGTGAGGTGAAACTCGTCCCTTCGGTCGCGCAGCAGAAAGCACGCGTGGATGCCCGCCACGAGGAAGCCGGTGGCCGTGAAGGCCGCCAGGGTCATGTGAATGACCTCGTGCAGCGCGGCAGGATTAAGCATCGCCGCAATGGGGTCGATGTTCCGGAACTCGCCGTCCACGAGTTCGAATCCGACAGGAGTGTTCATCCAGCCATTGGCCGTGACCACAAAGACGCCGGAAAGAATTCCGCTGATGGCGACCATCATGCCGGCCAGCCAATGCGCCACCGGCGGGATGCGGTCCCATCCGTAGAGGTACACGCCCAGAAAGATCGCCTCGGTGAAAAAGGCGAATCCTTCGAGCGAGAAGGGCATTCCGATGATGGCCCCCGCGTGCTTCATGAATTCGGGCCAGAGCAATCCCAGTTCGAACGAGAGGACGGTGCCGGAAACCGCGCCCACCGCGAAGAGGATCGCGGTGCCGCGGGCCCAGCGGCGCGCGAGTTCCCGATGGACCGGGTTCCCTCCGCGCAGATGCATTCCCTCGGCCATCGCCATCAATACCGGCATGCCGATGCCGACCGTCGCGAAGAGGATGTGGAAGGCGAGGGACATTCCCATCTGCGCGCGGGCGAATTCCAGATCCGTCATGGGGACGAGCTTTATCCCCGCCCGGATTCCGGTCAACAGGACAACCGCCTCTCCGCCCCCGTGTTCTCGAGACATCGTCCTGGCCATCGCCGGCGCCGCGCGCATCATTCCCGATTCGTAACTATTCAGGTGAAAAACCACCTGCCTGCGCTCAAGCTTCGGCAGGCAGGCGAATGGACACGAATTCACACGAAAGAAGGCGAAGGCATCGGAACGCCGGTCTCCGACCCGGCTCGTTACGAATTACGAATTAGAGAATCTTCCTGGGCTCGCCGGATCGCGCTCCGCGTGCCACCTTGAAACGGTTTGTGCCATGGGCCGCCTGAAGGCGGGACACCCAACCGGGGTTTTCAAAACACGCTCTTAGTCTTGAAGCCGCCCGGAGTGGATTCCACCAGTTCGCGGTAAAGTTCGCGGCAAAGTTCATCCACCTGCCTGAAAAGTCATTCTTTCCTCGCTCTGGGGGAGAGTGGCAGAGTGGGCGGGTTCCATTGACACTCAGAACGAATGAAAACCTGCGCAGCCTTCTGCATCCTGGCATTGACAATCCACGTGGCCCGACCGGCTGAGCTGCCGGTGCGTGACAGTCTCATTTTCCGGCTCGAAGCTTCGGCGCAAGCGGAGGCAAGACAAGCCGCTTCGTTGCCGCCCATCCAAAGGTTTCAGCCGGTGGACATCGCGTTGGATACGTCCTCCGCCGGGCGGCGGGCGATGCAGGCCGTTGCGGATCGGCGGCCCGAGTTTGTTTCGAATGGTGAAGCGGCTTATTTCAAATTCGACGGGCA
>DATKEE010000278.1:0-5311 GCA_035544555.1 Candidatus Methylomirabilota bacterium | reverse complement strand
TTCCCTCACCCTCGGTCCCTCCCGGCGCGGGTCGTGGAAGGGGGCAGTCGCTCCGGGAGGGAGGAAGGTTCGGATGCGGAGCATGCAATCTGTGCGTCTTTGGCAAGGTCAGAGGACGCGGTGGAAGTGTCCCTGCCGGGGTTCTGATGGCGGTGCGTAATTGGGCGGGTGCGTGTGGTCGGAGGGAGAGTGATCCGGCTTACGCCGGAGGCTACGGGGTGAGAGGAGCGCGGACAGCTTGTCCGCGCGTGATGCGGGGTTGAGTCGCGCGGGCAGGCTGGCCGCGCTCCGATGTGCGGGACTTGGGCAAGGTCAGAGGGCGCGGTGAAAGTTGTCCCTGCCGGGGTTCTGATGGCGGTGCGTAATTGGGTGGGGGCGTGCGGTCGGGGGGAGAGTGATCCGACTGACGTCGGAGGCTACGGGGTGGGAGGAACGCGGATAGCTTGTCCGCGGGTGGTACGGGGTTGATTCACGCGGGGCACGGTGGTCGCGCGGTTCTATGGGATCTGGTGACTGGCCGGCTCGGAGAGCGGCGTTCCGATGGAGGTCAACGAGGCCCCCGGCTGTTGCCGCGGGGCACTGAAATTGACCGCCGCATCAAGCGCGGGATTGGGTGCTCCCTTCCGCCCGCACCTGGCGGCTGCGCCAGAGGTAGTAGACGGCGGGAATGATGACCAGGGTGAGGAAGGTGGAGGTGATCATCCCGCCAATCATCGGAGTGGCGATCCGTTTCATGGCCTCCGCGCCGGCGCCTGTGCTCCACATGATCGGAAGCAGCCCCAGGATGGTGGTGGTGACCGTCATCATCTTCGGACGCACGCGCTGCACGGCGCCTTCCACAACGGCGCCATGCAAATCGGAGAGTGTCGGGGCGCGGCCCAGGTCTTCCCGGAGACGTTTCCAGGCCTCATCAAGGTAAACGATCATCACCACGCCGGTCTCGGCGGCAACACCGGCCAGCGCGATGAATCCGACGCCGACCGCGGCGCTGTAATTGTAACCCAGCAGCCACATCAGCCACACGCCGCCGATCAGCGCGAACGGCACGCTGATCATGACGATGAACGTCTCCGTGACGCTGCGGAATTCAATGTAGAGCAGCACGAAGATGAGGAGCAGCGCGACCGGGACGATGAGCAGGAAATTCCGTTGCGCCTTCAGCATGTGCTGGTACTGGCCGCCCCATTCGATGTAATAACCGGGCGGTATGGTGATGTTCTGCGCGATGGCGCGTTTCGCGTTTTCGACGTACTGGCCAAGGCTGATGTTCCGGGTCTCCACGAACACGAAGCCGGCGAGCATGCCGTTTTCGTTCCGGATCATGGGCGGGCCGGTGTTCAGCCGGATGTCCGCCAACTGGCCGATTGGAATCTGGGCGCCCGCGGGGGTGCCGACGAGCACGCGTTTGAGGGCGGGGAGATCGCCGCGGAAGTCGCGCGCGTAACGGACGTTGATCGGGTAGCGTTCGCGGCCCTCGACGGTCCAGCCGATGTTCCTGCCGCCAATGGCGGATTCGATGACGGTTTCGACGTCGGCCACCGTGAGTCCGTAGCGGGCGATGGCATCGCGGTCGATGGTGAAGTCCACGTAGTAGCCGCCGGTGACGCGTTCGGCGAAGGCGGAGGCGGTGTGGGGGTCCTGCTTGAGGAGGCTTTCGATCCGGCTGGCAACGGACTCGATGGTCTTGAGGTCGTGTCCCATGACCTTGATGCCGACCTGGCTGCGGATGCCGGTGGCGAGCATTTCGATGCGGGTCTGGATGGGCATCCACCAGATGGCGGGCATTCCGGGGATGGGGAGCATCGCGTCGAGTTCCTGCTTGATCTTCTCGAACGTCATGCCCGGCCGCCATTCGCTTTCGGGCTTCAGCGTGATGACGGTTTCCACCATGGACAGTGGGGCGGGATCGGTGGCGGTGCGGGCGCGGCCGATCTTGCCGTACACGCGTTCGACCTCCGGGAACGAGGCGATGATGGCGTCCTGGCGTTGCAGGATTTCGCGGGATTCGCTGATGGACATTCCGGGCGGGCTGGTGGGCATGTAGAGGAGCGAACCCTCGTTGAGCGGCGGCATGAATTCCGTGCCGATGCGGCTGAGCGGAATCCAGGTGAGAAGTGCGGCGATCAGGGCGAGGCTGATGGCCAGCCAGCGGAACCGGAGGGCGAAGTGGACAAAGGGGGTGTAAACCCAGATCAGAAAACGGTTCACTGGATTGCGGCGTTCGTCGGGGATGCGTCCGCGGACGAAGCAGACCATGAGCAGCGGCACGAGGGTGATCGACAGCAGGGCGGCGAACAGCATGGCGAAGGTCTTGGTGTAGGCCAGCGGTTTGAACAGGCGTCCCGCCTGCGCTTCGAGGGCGAACACGGGCAGGAACGAGACGGCGATGATCAGCAGCGAGAAGAAGAGCGGTTTGCCGACCTGTTGCGCGGCGCGGACGAGGATTTCGAGGCGGGACAGACCGGCGATCTGGCGTTCATGGCGGGTGAGAGCGGCTTCGCCATCACGATCCCGCCTGGCTTTCGCCTCCTCCCACCGCCCCAGCCATTTGTGGGCGTTCTCCACGAGGACCACCGACGAATCGACCATGGCGCCGATGGCGATGGCGATGCCGCCGAGCGACATGATGTTGGAGGAGATGTCCCAGAGCGCCATGGGGATGAAGGAGAAGAGCACGGCGAGCGGCAGGGCGATGATCGCGACGAACGCGCTGCGGAAATGGAACAGGAAGACCATGATGACCAGGCTGACGATGATCATTTCCTCGATCAACGTGGTGCGGAGATTGGCGATGGCCCGAAGGATCAGGCTGGAACGGTCGTAGCCGGTGACGATCCTCACGCCGGGCGGCAGCGAGGGTTCGATGGCTTCGAGTTTGGCTTTGACCGCCTCGATGGTCTTCAGCGCGTTCTCGCCGTAACGCATGACGACGATGCCGCCGACGGCCTCGCCCTTCCCGTCGAGTTCGAGCAGGCCGCGACGGATGTCCGGTCCCCGCGTGACATGGGCCACCTGGCCAACCGTGATGGGGACGCCGTCTCCGGCAACCGCGAGCACCACTTTCTCGATGTCGGCGAGGGACTCGATGTATCCCTGGGCGCGCACCATGTATTCCGTTTCGCCGAACTCGATGACCCGGCCGCCGACGTTGTTGTTGGACTGGCGGATGGCGGCGATCACCTTGTTGATCGGGATGTCGTGGGCGAGCAGGAGATTGGGATCGACATGGACCTGGTACTGGTTGACGTAACCGCCGATGGTGGCGACCTCGGCCACTCCGGGCGTGTTCTGGAGGTAGTAGCGGAGCGTCCAGTCCTGGAAGGAGCGGAGGTCGGCGAGACTGTGCCGGCCGGTGTCATCGACGAGCGCGTATTGGAAGACCCAGCCGACCCCGGTGGCATCGGGGCCGAGGGTGGGGTTGACGCCTTCCGGGAGCTGGTCGCGAACCTGGTTGAGGTATTCGAGCACGCGGGAACGCGCCCAATACATGTCGGTGCCGTCCTCGAAGATGACGTTCACGAAGGAGAGGCCGAAGAAGGTCTGGCCGCGGGCGTAGCGGACCCTGGGCGCGGCGGCCAGGGCGCTGATGATCGGGTAGGTCACCTGATCCTCGACGATCGTGGGGGCGCGGCCGGACCACTCGGTGAATACGATCACCTGGACGTCCGAGAGATCCGGGATGGCGTCGAGCTTGACGGTGCGCAGGGCGAGGATGCCGGACGCGATGAGGAATCCGGTCGCGAGGAAAACGAGCAGGGGGTTGCGCGCGCACCAGTCGATGACCCGGTTGATCATGGTTCAGCCCTCCCGAGCGTGCGCGTGATCTCGCCGCAGGACAGCATCCGCGCTCCCATGTAAGGGTTGACGATGTCGCGGCCGGATTGCACCCAGTCACCGGGCGATTGCTTCCACATGGGACAATGCGCCACGTGCAACGCGTGATCGCCGGGTGGTGGAAAGTGAGTGAGGAGATGAATGAGCGCGTGGCTCAGATTGCCGAAATGCGCGCGCGCAGTTTCGACGGACGATGACTCGAACGCGTCGAGCTGCCGGAGAATCTCATGAAGCAGGTTGCGATAAGCCTCGTCCTGTTCGTCCGGTCCGGATTCGGAGTCCAGCAATCGGCCGGTCTGTTCCCGCAGGTTGTCGAGGTGTCCGGAAAGTCCGTCGATCGAATCGGCGGCCAGTTGGGCGCTGATGTTGAAATAGGCGTCGAGCAGCGCGTCGTATGGTTCGCGCAGGTCGTCCGGGAGGGGAATGCCGGTGGTTTCAGGAGGGGCGGAATGCGCGCCGGGCGTGTGGGTTTCCTCGTCATCGTCATCGATGAAGGATCCTTCGGCGGCCGCCTTCAACTGGCTTTCACTGTCGAGCAGGAAGTTGCCATCGACGACGACGCGTTGACCGGGTTCGAGTCCTTCCCGGACGACAATCGCGTCGCCACTGCGGGGACCGGTTTGAATCTGGACGGGCAGGAAGAGGCCCTCGCCGCGTTCGATAAAGACGTACTGTCGCCGTCCGGTATCGAAGACCGCGGTGGCGGGAATCTGGAGGCGTTCGCCCAAATCCGCCTCGAGTTGGGCGTGCATGTACATGTCGGGCAGCAGGCGATGGCGATGTTCCATGTGGCCGTCGGCATCGGTGGACATGAGCATGAGCTGGCCGGGTTGCTGGAACTCGACACGAAGTTCGGCGGAGCGCGCGCGTTTGTTGATGTGATGGTTGATGAGCGTGACCTCGCCGTGGAACTCCTCGCCCGCATAAGCGGGTGTGGTGGCGACGACTTTCATTCCGGGGCTGACGAGGGACAGTTCCGGTTCGTAGATGGTCACGATGAGCCACAGGTGGGTGAGGTCCACGATGGTGTAGAGCGGGTCCCCGGTTTTGACGTAGTCGCCCTGTTTGAGCGTCTTCATCATGACCTTGCCGGCGGCGGGGGAAGGGACATCGATCGACAGGGGCGCCTCGTCCAGGTCTCGGAATCCGGCGATCTGGGAATCGGAGAGACCGAGCAGTTTCAGCCTGTGTTCGGTGGATTCAACGAGCAGCGAATTGACTGGTTGACGACGGTTTAATGCGACGAGGTCCCGAAGGGTTGAGTAGAGTTCCGGGCTGTAAATGCGGTAGAGGGGATCACCGAGGGCCACGTCGATTTCCGGTTGATCCACGTAAAGCTCCTCGATCCGGCCTGACGTCCATGCCGAAACGGTAAAGACCTTCGCGGAGTCGTGTTCCAGCACGCCCACAGTGCGGAGGGACAGCGTGGAGGGGGCGATGCGGGCTTCGACCGTCCGAATGTTGATCAATTGGCGCT
>DATKEE010000277.1:0-12270 GCA_035544555.1 Candidatus Methylomirabilota bacterium | reverse complement strand
CCGCCTGCGCCAGTGCGCGGGAATGTCTTGCAAAACTTCGGGAGCAGTTCGAACCGGCGTTCGAGCCGGTCATGGGGGATCATGAACTCGGCAAGTTGAGCATGGTGGGGCGCCAGGGCGGGATGCGATTGGCGAGCTGGCACCGCGCGGTGGATGAACTCGGGATCAAACCCTTCTGGCGGCGCGATTTCGGCCGCTACGTTCTTCTGGGAATCACTTCCTCTCTCGTGGGTTTGCCGTTGTACGCCCCGGAGATACTTCCTTCAGAGGCACGGGAATGGGAGGAATTACGCAACCGCCATCTTCGGGAAATCGGCGACGTCTTTGAATCCCTCGCTCCGGATCAGCGTGTAATCCTCTTTTCCCATGACCCGGGCGCCCTGCCGTTTCTGGCGCGGGAGGAGGCCATCAGCCAGCGCGTGGGACAGATCGAACAGACCATCATCGGACATTTGCATTCCCCGGTCATCTTCTGGAAGACGCGGTGGCTGGCCGGCATGCCGAGGATCGGCTTTCTGGGAAACACGCCGCGCAGGATTACCGCCGCGCTTCGGGAGGCGCGACTGTGGCGGCCATTCAAGGTCCGGCTCTGCCCCTCCCTCGCTGGCATTCAACTGTTCAAGGACGGCGGCTTCCTGCGGGCGGAACTGGATCCCGACGCGCGTCAACCCGCCCGGTTCACCTTCCGAAAATCGCCCTGGTCAGAAATGGACCGGAAGGAAGCCTCCCTGACGATCCGGTGAAAGGGTCTCCGCCGCGCGCCCGGCCATCCCAACGCCGGCCGGCTCGCGCTGGTCGTGATCCTCAAATCTCCGCACCGCGCCGGCAAGCCCCTCAAACGTCGCGCGCTCCGGTCCCAGCAGGAGCAGCGACTGAAGGGTCAACAGCTTGCGGGAACCCTCCCGGTCCGCCAGCGTCTCCGCCGGCAGCAGATAAAACTCCCATTGGGACAACTCAAGCGGATTCAGCGTGCCCGGGTCCCGGTGAGCCAGCAACGCGAAGACATACAGGTCGGCCTGCCGGCTCGAGACTTCGGACATTTCGTTCGCGGCCGAATCCCAGGCGCGCGTTTCCCGGATGGAGAAACTGATCGTGGAAGGTTCCCGTCGGGAGGAACTTTGCAGGCTGGCCGCCGACTTCACTTCGATCTGGAGTCCTCCCGGGGATCGGAGATCGAAAGGCAGCGATGGATCGCGGACGCCAGTGGCGACCCCAAGCGCTTCGGCGACGAGATATTCCGCCAGCACTCCCCGAATCAGATGGCCGGATAGGTCGGAGTGCGCCCATTGCCAGAAGCTCACCGCGTGAAATCCCAGAGGTTCCCCGCCGGTGGTGAAGGGTTCTGTCCCGATTTTTCGCTCGTTCTCAAGCAGGGACAGTGATTCGGGAGTTTTCATGGTTGGAAGTCGTTGGTTTCGGGGTGTCGTGTTGCGATGGTCACCCGGTTGCAGAAATCGGTCCAACACTCCCTCCCTGCTTGGTCATTCACGTGCGAATCGAGCTCGGAAAGTGGCCTGACTCCGGTCAGTCACTTCCGTTACCTCGTTTTGAGTCTGACTTAAAAAACGAAGGAACCGTCAATTTCCAACACTGAGGAACGAGATCCTCCAAATGTTGAGTTGGCGACGGCTTGATTAAGAGCCTTTTCCAAGGAAACAGGACCTTCTATTTTTAAAACAGGCTCTAAATTCGTACAGGCGCGAGCCCGCGCAAAGTGCGCGGCAACGGATTCCGGGGAAGTCAGGACGAGTGCGGAACGGTGGCGCCGATTACTTCTTTGCCTTTTTGGCCTTTTCGGCGCGGTAACGTGCCCAGCGCGCGCGCGTGGCCGCGCCAATCCGCGCCCGGGCGGCGGCACTCATCTTGGAACGCTTCCGCGTCTTCCGCGTCTTGCGTCCCACCGCGGGTGAATCGCTGGATCCACCGAGTAGCTTCTTCAAATCGCCTTGAAGACGATCAATTTTCTCGCGAAGTGTGGCGGCGCGACGAAGCGCCTTGGCGGAGAGTTCGGTCATTGGGTCATTAGCCATGGGCACTTGGTTATGCCCAAACGGGAATCAAGTCAAGACCGGGCTTCACAATCCTATGCACCATAAAGCCTCATGCGTCCTGAGAAACAGGTTCCCGTCCGAGACCACGACGGAGGAATTACTCCTCTCACCGAGTGAATTCACCCCCACTTGCTCGAATGCCGGCTTCGCTCGATACACAAACGTATCGCCGGACTGATTGAGCACATAGAGATGTCCATCCGACAACACCGGCGACGACCAGACGGCGTTGTTCGCCGAAGGACCACGAAGACGCTCCTCCCAAACATACTCACCGGTCTTCAAATCCACACAGTCCGCAATGCCACCGGTCTGAACCGAGTAGAGATGGCCGTCATGAATCACACCGGTCCCCACACGCCGCTTCGCCGGTGTGCGTGTCCACAGGCGGTGTGTCTCCGTGATGTTTCCGCTGCCGCCCAACCGGACCGCGAGTTCGGCCGATCTCATGTCACCGGACATCACGACCACTCCCCCGCCCGCAACCGGGGATGACTTGGCCTGGATGCCCAAGCCATCGCAACGCCAGAGTTCCTCACCAGTCTGCGGATCCAATCCGGCAAAATAATCCCGCAATGCCACCACCACTTCACTCCGACCGTCCGTCCGGGCCACAAATGGAGTGCTCCACATCCCGTAAATGTCATCCTCGCCCGGCGTGGATGATGACACGCGCCAGACCTCCTCCCCGCTACGCTTGTTCACTGCCACCACGAATTCCCTTGCCCCGGGGCCGAAGTTCAGGATGCAAACGTCGCCATGCAAAACGGGCGACCCCCCGTAACCAAACTGATGATCGTGCCGGCCAAGGTCCACGCGCCACAGTTCATTGCCCGACAAGTCATGGGCCACCAGCCCGCCCGAACCGAACCAGCTCACCACACGTTCGCCATCCGTCACCGGCGACGCCGCGCAATAGGGGTTCGTTTCATGCGTTCGTTCCTGGCCCGTCACCGTGACTCCCCGCCGCCACAGTTCCCCGCCGTCCCTCCGGTCCAGACAGAGCAGGGATCGTTCATTCCCGATGTTCTGCGTCACAAACACTTGATCCCCCCACACGATCGGCGTCGAATTGCCGGGCTCGGGCAACGACACCCGCCAGCGGACATTCTCCGTCCGGCTCCATTCCACCGGCAGGTTCTTTTCGGAAGTGATTCCATCGGCGTCCGGACCCCGCCAGGTCGGCCAGTTCGCGGCCATCGCCGGCACGGACAAACCGCACAGCACCAGAAGAAGGCGCCATGGAAGACTCCCGGGGCGCGGACTGGACCGGGCAACCTTCCAATCAACCCGTGCGGTGGAATCGAGCCGGAAGCGCGACGCTGACGAAGTGGACGTCTCCTGCCCCGGCGTGGAGTGGAATGAGTTCATGGTCCGGGCAGAGTGCTGACTCAAACGTCGCCGGTCAATTCATTGCGGTCACCGGCCGGCCGATGCCATCGCGGTTTGGTCAGCGCCAGGGCCGTCCCCACGCCGAGCAACACAAAACTCCATGCCACCGCCAGCGGCCCCGCCGGCGCCGTCAACATCCAGCGCGAACACACGCTCAAAGGCCCGCTCAATCCCACCAACACAGCCGCGATAAGGACCACAAGCGGCGGACGATTACCCCGGATCCATCCCATGAGGCACCAGCCGACCAGGACCACTGCCCCCGGACCGAAAGGTTCCCACATCATCCCCTGATGCTGCATCCATATGAGGCTGTGAATCACCCAACCACCGGCTGCCAATCGTCGCGCGAGCACCGTCGTCGGATCCCGTGTTTCGTCCCATGCCAGGCTGTGCAACAGCAGGAAAACCATCGCCGCCTGCACACCCCAGTGAATTCCAGCGGCCGCCGATGGCATCAGCATTCCCGCGCCGATTCCCATGGCCGCCGATCCGGCCAGTCCCAACCGTGGATCCCTGGAGAAAAGACTCACCACTACGACATAGACCAGGATCGCCAGCATCACCGGATGCACGGAGATTGAATCGGGAAACGCGGCGCCGAACCCATCCCCCGGAAGGGCGAGCATCGCGGTCAAAATCGAACCCAGGGCGAGTTGAAACGCGAATGTCCGCTCCCGCCCCCTCCTCCCGTAACAGACGTAGAGGCCCGTGTTCAAAAGCGCCAGGCCCAACACAACCCCGCCATCGTGCGACAGGGCGGCGAGCAGGGCGCAGCCGAAAGGAGCCGCCAGAAGAACCCCCGGCAATACGCGACGGGGCGGCGACATCCAGACCGGCGGTCGATGGATCGTGATCCATCCCAAGGTCCACAAGGCAGGCGCGGCCAGTCCCCATCGCAGTTCGAAGTCGTACACATAACCCAGGCAATACAGATGAACCGTCGTCGCAACAATCCAGAGCCGGAAGAACAGGGCGGGGAGCCAGGCCCTGCTCGGCCACATCTCGCCCTGATTCTCCCGGCGGGAGAGCGGAAGAAACGTGGCGCCGGCCATCATCGCCGGCAGGATCAACCACCACGTCCACTCGTTCATCCAATAGGCCGCCCCCTCGGTGGTGTTTTTCCCGAGCTTGGTCTCGTGAAAAACCCGATAGATAATCGCCAGCGCCGCATTGACGAGCAACAGCAGCAGGCCCAATCCAAGCACCCGCACCGGCAGGTTCAGTTCCCGGATGCCAAACCGCAGCGTGACCATGCGTGCCAGAGCCAGCCCCACCGCCAGCGAGCAGAATCCCCACAACCAGCCCTGTTCGATCAACGCCGCGTGACTGAGAAGGATGAAGGGAACCAGCAGAAACGCGTTCTCGAGCACAGTCAGCAACGTGGCGTCATACCAGATCCGACGGCGCGCCAGAAACACCGCCACCGCCACCAGCAACACCTCATACCCCTGCAACGAACCAAAACTAAAAAACAACTGCCGCGCTTCAGTGGGCAGAAATCCCGGATCCATCGCCAGACGATACAGCCCGTAGAGCAGCAGCGCGGCGCTCACCAGGTAAAAAGGGTTGCCCGCAAGCACGGATCGCAACCACGCGGGAAAGGCGGTTCGCGGAGCGTCGCCGGCGGAATCAACAATGTCTTTGGAGAACTCCTTGCTGGATGCGTCGAACCCGATATTCATGTCAGCCTCCACTCAATGATCGGCGGTCGCTCGCCGCCTCTCCGTTCGCATGATACCTTCTTCAGGCATGGCCCATGCCAGCGATTCCTTCCCGCGGTTTGCGCCCGGAATCGAGCGTTCCCCGCGGGCACACGCCACACAGTGGCCCCTGCTCACGCAAAGCGCGTGAATTTGAACGCGCGCCCGACATTGAAAAATTCCGGAATTCCGAATTCCGGGGTCGGACCACGGAAAGTTCCTTGGCGCGTCGTAGTTGCGAGAAATTTCGTCTGAAGATTTAGCCTAAGCGGCGATTTTTCAGGCCGGTTCCCGAAGCGAACCTTGGAGACTCTGATGAAAACCCACGTCCAGATTGTCGCCGCACTTCACATCGTCATGGGGGCACTCACACTGATGGGAGCGGTCACCGTGTTCATTTTTATTGGCATGGCGGGCGGAATCGCGGCAACTCAGGGCGAGGGTGAGGCGGCGGGCGTCCTTGGCATCATCGCCGTCGTGGTGGGATCGCTTCTGACCCTGCTTGCGCTTCCCAGCATCATCGGGGGTTGGGCGTTGCTCGCGGGCTGTTCCTGGGGCCGCCCCTTCGTCCTGGTTCTGGGTGCGCTGGAGCTTCTCAACATTCCCTTCGGCACGACCCTGGGAATCTACACATTTTGGGCCCTGCTCAGCAATCCACAACCCCCGCCGCCCGTCACTTCCGGTCTCCGCCCCATCACGTGAGACCGTTCAGGAAGCGCTGACAGCGATACAGATCGTCCGTCCAGGTGTGGCTGTTTAGATGCGACCCCATTGCCTCTCGTTCAATCTCATTCCGAATTCCGGAAATTGACCCGCGCGCGATTCCTTGCCAGCGTTCCGAGTCGTGAACCCCCGCTTTTCCCTCCGCCTCCCCGGCTTCCTCTTGCTGCTGGCCGCCATCACCCCAAACCAGCACGCGGCCGAACTGACAATCACCACCACACATCAACAGACCGGGGAACCCATCCCGGCGCGCCTTCATCTCACCGATTCCGATGGCCGTCCCGCGCGCGCCTCCAATGCGCTCCCCTTCTGGCACGATCATGTGTCATCGCCGGGCGAAGCGGTGTTCGAAATTCAACCCGGCACGTACTCGCTCACCGTCGAGCGCGGTCCCGAATGGTCCTCCGAGTCGCTCGAACTGACTCTGCCGCCTGGCGTGGGGGCCACCAACGTCACTGTGGCCTTGCGCCGTCTCGTCAATCTGCCGGCCGAAGGCTGGTGGCCGGGCGAAACCCACATTCATCGGCCCATCGCCCACGCGGAACTCCTGATGCGCGCGGAGGACCTGCACTTCGGCCAGTTGATCTCCTGGTGGAACGCCGCGAACCCGTGGACCGACACGCCTCTGCCGTCGCAGGTCATCAGACAGTTCGACGGAAATCGCTTCCTCCATCCGCTCGCCGGCGAGGACGAACGCGACGGAGGCGCCCTGCTCTTCCTCAACCTCGATCAACCCATCGACATCACTTCCGGCCGGCGGCATCACCCGTCCTCGCTCCTCTACGCGAGACAGGCGCAGGCAGCCGGGGCATGGATCGACATCGAAAAACCGTTCTGGTGGGACGCGCCCATGTGGATCGCACACGGCATTGGCGACTCGATGGGCATCGCCAACAATCACCTCCAACGCGGCGGAGTCCTGGGCAACGAGGCATGGGGCCGACCGCGTGACATGGAACAATTCCCCGGCCCGCGCGGCAACGGCGCGTGGACCCAGGAGATCTATCACCACCTGTTGAACTGCGGCATCCGCCTGCCACCCTCCGCCGGCTCCGCCAGTGGCGTGTTGCCCAATCCCGTCGGATATAATCGCGTGTATGTCCGGATCAATGGCGAACCGTCCTGGGAAAGATGGTTCGACGGACTCAAGGCCGGTCGAGTCTTCATCTCCAATGGCCCCCTCCTCCGGGTCACGGCAAACGGCCAACATCCGGGTCATGTCTTCAAACCAGACGGCGACTCATTCGAAGTCATGATCGAAGCACGCCTCGATTCGCGGGATCCCATCGAACGAATCGAGATCGTGCGGAATGGCATGGCCGAGGTAATTGAACTGCCAGCGCGGGTGACCATTCAGGAGAGCGGATGGTTCCTCATTCGCGCCGTCACGACGTTGACGAACACCTTGCGTTTCGCCGCCACCGGCCCGTTTTACGTCGAGTTGAATGGCGCCACTCAGTCCCCGAACCAAACCCAGTCCGCAGCGTTCTTCCTGGAATGGTGTGACGAACGCATCGCCACACTGACCACCCACTCGTCGATCAATCAGGCGCAACGGGAGGAGGTGCTCGCTCCCTGGCGCGAGGCGCGGGCTTTCTGGCAAACGAAGATGGACGAAGCCACCCCACGCGGCTCGCAACGTCGTCCGCCGACCGATGAAAACGATGTCGCGTTTTGGCTGAACACCATGCGGGCGCATCATTTCACCCGCGATGAAATGCGACAGGTCACCGGCTTCAACCCGGAGCAACTCGATCAAGCGCTCGATAGGCTGTCTTCCCCCGAATCCGCGCCGGCAAATACCGTCCGCATCCTCCCCTACCCCGGCGGAAGACATCCGCGCATCGGATTCCTCGAAGGCGCGCTGGCCCCGCAACGCGAGACGAAAGTCAGTGTGTTCACACCGTGGGACCCGGACAGTTACGTTGTCGTCGATGTGCCCGAGGCGCTCTGGTCAAACCTTGGCCTGACGTATCTCGCGCACACGCACATCGACACGATTTGGGACCGGCAAGGCATCACGTTGCCGAGGCTCGAATGGACCCGGCATCCGGACGGTTCGCTCTCGCACGAGCGCGTTCTGCCCAACGGCATTGCGTTCGGGGCGAAGGTCGTCGCGCATGAGCGGCACGTCGAAATGGAATTGTGGCTGAGGAATGGCACGTCGGAGAAGCTCACCGACCTGCGCGTGCAGAACTGCGTGATGCTGAAAGGCGCGGCCGGGTTCACCGCTCAGAGCAATACGAACAGGCGCCTCGATTCGCCATTCGCCGCCGCGCAATCGAACGATGGGAACCGCTGGATCATCACGGCGTGGGAACATTGCCACCGCCCCTGGTCCAACGCGCCAGTTCCGTGCATTCACTCCGACCCCCGGTTCCCGGACCTCGAACCGGGCAAGGAAGGCCGGCTACGGGGCTGGCTGTGGTTTTACGAGGGTCGGGAACTGAACGCGCGCCTGGAGCAACTGGCGGAGGATATGCGGAAAACGAAGTAAGTATCGATAGAATCTGTCGCATCCACCGACGCATGCGCGCATGTCGATCGGGCGATCGGGGTCGGACCAAAGGAAGTTCCATGAGGCCAGTCGGTTGGAGGAATTCCCTGTCTCCAAAGAGGCCTTAGCCGCTGTTTTTCAGCCCGATTCTGATGAATGGCTGCTCCCTGCAGACCTGTTCATTCCCGGACCGTCACAACCAGATTTCAGGGTCGGAAAAGCGCTGTTAACACCCCATTTTGGGGTCCGCACTTCCCACTACCCATTCCGCAGCAATGAATTGTCGTGGTCCGACCCTTCTGAACACGCGCTTGAAGCGCTTCAGCGACCGCCACCCGTCTGGCCGGCGATCTCACCGACCCCCGCGTCGGGATTCACGCCGCAAACCCAAAGCGGAACTTTTCCTCCTCCGCCTTGATCCCCAGCGACGCGCAGATGTGCTTCGACGCGAGCATGCCCGCCGCGGTCTTCACAATGCGGTCGAACTCGGGCTTTGGCAGATCCAGCCCCTCGTGCTTGATCGAGCCAATGAGGAAACCGCGCTCAAGCAACTCCTCGACAAATTCCTCGCAAGCCACCGGATCGTCCGTCGAGTAATGGCTCGGCTGGGTGTGGCGTCGGAATCGTGCGGTGTATTCAACTGTGTATTTGGGCATCATAACGGGCCTTTCTGTGCTTTGTTTTGTGTCTCGGTCTTCTTCACGCCCACACGGGATGCAACCGCGGCGCCGCCTCGCGCACCTTGCGCACCCACCGATGAAATATCTCGCGCGCCATTTCCCGGCTTTCGTCCAGATCCACACTCTCGCTCACCGTCTCATTCCCCGGCAGCCACTCCGCTCGAAAGTGCCGCTCCCTCGCCAGCAGATCCGTCGGGCGCAGAAACGCCTCGAGCCTCACCACCAGCCGGCCCTTCGATTCGTCAAACTCCCCTTCCGCCGAAGCGCACACCTCGGCGGTTCCTCCGGGTGTCTCCACCGTCCCCAGCACTTCACTGCTGTCTATGACAAGGCTCATCTTCGCCCTGACTCTGCCGCGGCCCAGTCCGACAGGCTCGCCGGGAATTGGGAAGTCATGGTCCAATCTTGCCCTCCCACGGCCGGCGCAGCCACAAGCCGGAACTCGACACACCACCCGGCGCCCATTCCGACCGCGAACAACAGGCCCTGCACACGGTGCTCAATCTTCCCGTGTCGCCGCGGCAACGGCCGGCCTCGAGGAATGAACCGCATAATACAACACCGGCACCGCCATGCGACTGATCAGCAGCGACGCTATCTCCCCGGCCATCAACGCAATGGCCAGCCCCTGAAAAATCGGATCGGCAAGAATCACCGCCGCACCCACCACAACGGCCAGCGCCGTCAGCAGCATCGGACGAAACCGCACCGCGCCCGCATCCACGACCGCTTCGGCGAGCGGCATCCCCTCCCGCAGGCGCAGTTCGATGAAATCCACCAAAATGATCGAGTTGCGCACCACGATTCCCGCGCCGGCCATGAAGCCGATCATGGACGTGGCGGTGAAAAACGCCCCCATCGCGCCATGGGCCGGCAGAATGCCGACCAGGGAAAAGGGAATCGCAACCATCACGATGAGCGGCGTGAGCAAGGAGCGGAACCAGCCGACCATGAGCAGGTAGATGAGCACCAGCACCGCGGCAAACGCCAGCCCCAGATCCCGGAACACCTCGATGGTGATCTGCCACTCGCCGTCCCACTTGATCGCGGGCCGTTCATCGGTGAACGGCTGGACCGCGTTGTAAATCCCCAGCACTTCCCCGGAACCTCCAAACTCCCTCGTATCCAGCGCCCGTAACGCCCGGTTCATCCGCATGATCGCGTAAACAGGACTCTCCACGACGCCCGCCACGTCCCCGATCACATAGGTCACGGGCTTCAGATTCTTGTGGTAAATGCTCCGCTCCACGGTGCCGTGCTCCACCGTGACCAGTTCCCGCATCGCCACCAGCGGCGCGGTCGGATCCGAATCGGATCGAACCCTCAACGCCAGCAATGACTCCGGTGTCGTGCGGCTCGCGCGCGGCAGTTGCAGCACCAACTCCACGTCCTCCTTGTCCCGCGGAACGTGAATCAACCCCACCGCCATCCCGTCCACCGCGAGTCGCAGCGTTTCCGACAGAGTCGCCGCGCTGATCCCGTGCAGCGCCGCCTTCTCCTTGTCCACCACAAATCGCGCCTTCGGCTGATCGGCCTCGATATACCAGTCCGTATCCACAACCCCGGGCGTGCCGTGGAAGATGTCGATCACCCGGTCCGCCAGGGCAAGACGACTCTCCTCATCCGGTCCGTAGATTTCCGCAACGAGTGTCTGCAGCACCGGCGGTCCCGGCGGCACTTCCGCAATGGTGACGCGCGCGCCGTACCGCGAGGCGATCTCCGCGACGCGCGGACGGACACGCTTCGCGATGTCATGACTCGGCGCCTTTCGTTCCCCCTTGGAAACGAGATTCACCTGCAGGTCGGCGACGTTCGCGCCGCGCCGCATGAAGTAATGCCGCACCAGCCCGTTGAAATTGAACGGGGCGGCCAGGCCCGCGTAAATCTGGTAGTCGGTCACTTCGGGTTCGACCCGCACGGCCGCGGCAATCTCCCGCGCGCATTGCGCCGTTCGTTCCAGCGCGCTGCCCTCGGGCAGGTTCACGATGATCTGAAACTCGCTCTTGTTGTCGAACGGCAGCATCTTGACCTTCACCCAGCCGATGCCCACCAGTGCCATCGCGCCCAGGAGCAGCACGGTGATTCCCGCCAGAAATCCATACCGCCAGTATCGACGCTCGATGAGCGGTTGCATGATCCGGCGGTAAAGCCGCGTGAAAAAATCCTCCTCGTGCGCCAGGGCCGAATCCGAAACGACACCCGCAGCCGGATCCGCATCGCGCTCCTCCGGAGCCTCTCCCCTCCTCCGCCGCAACATCCGGATCGCCGCCCACGGCGTCACCATGAACGCAATCCCGAGCGAGAAAAACATGGCCGCACTCGCCCCGACCGGAATCGGACGCATATACGGTCCCATCAATCCCCCCACAAACGCCATCGGCAGCACCGCCGCAATCACGGCGAAGGTTGCCAGGATCGTCGGATTCCCCACCTCGCTCACCGCCTCGACCGCGACCGCCATCCGGTCGCGCCCCCGGTTCCGCGGCAGATGAAAATGACGCACGATGTTTTCGACCACCACGATCGCGTCATCCACGAGGATGCCAATGGAAAAAATCAGCGCGAACAGCGTGATGCGATTCAACGTGTACCCCAGAAGCAGAAACACCAGCAGCGTCAGCGCCAGCGTCGACGGAATCGCGATGGCCACGACGCCGGACTCCCGCCAGCCCAGCGTCAACAGGATCAACAGCGAAACACCGATCACCGCGATCCCCATGTGCAACAGAAGTTCGTTCGATTTCTCCGCCGCCGTCTCCCCGTAATCCCGCGTGACCGTGATCTCCACGTCGTTCGGAATCAACCGGCCCTTGAGCGTGTCCACCTTCCTCAACACCTGATGCGCGACGTCGATGGCGTTCGCGCCGGGCCGCTTGGCAATGCTCAACGTCACCGCCGGTTGTTCCTCCGCGTCCGTCCGTGTCGCCGCGCCGTGTCCGAAGAAAACGTATTGCGAGGGCTCCTCCGCCCCGTCCAGGATCTCCGCGACCTCGCGCAGGTAAACCGGTCGGCCCTCAAACACACCCACCACCACGTCGCCCGTCTCCCGCGCGCCGGCCAGAAATCCGCCGGTCTCAACCAGCGTCTCGCGATTGTCGCGGGTCAGCCCCCCGGCAACGCTCTGCCGGTTGGCCTGCGGGAGTATTCGCGCGACCTCCGTCATGCTCAACCGGCGCGATGCCAGCCGCGCCGGGTCCAGCAACACCCGCACCTGACGCCGCGCC
>DATKEE010000276.1:0-2492 GCA_035544555.1 Candidatus Methylomirabilota bacterium | reverse complement strand
CCCTTCCCCTTCGAGTCCGCGAAGGCCAGTCCGAGGCCGGCCAGCACGCCCAGGAAGGTGCTGTCGAGAATCTGGCATTCGGAGAGGTCGATCAGGAAGCAGGCATAGCCGCGCTGGCGGAGTTCATGGATCAGGGTCTTGAAATCAATGCTGCTGTTGAAATTCGCCCGTCCGATGATTTTGACGCAAACCACCCGCCCGAGAACCGATACCAACAAATTCGGAGAAGACTTGTTCATCGTTCAACTCCCGGCGCCCTGCCGCGACTGATCATGGGGCGGGGGACCACCGGGTTGCGAGGGGCATCCTCGCCGGTCACAATCTGCACCAAAGTCTGCTGCAAGACCAGCGCGTCATCCAGGCCGCTCGAAACCAGCCGGCGGTTGGCCTGAAGCAGCAGATCCATGGCGCGGATCAATTCATCCAATCGATAGTTCTTCGTCTGCGGCATGGCCTTGTAAAGCACATAAGGATTCAGGGAGAGGGGGTTGAAGCGCGGGTCCTCCGGCAGATCCCCGGCCGGCACGTTCCCGAGCATGGCCTTGAACCGCGAATAATCGCCCGCCGGTTTCAACCGCCCCAGGCGCGTCATCTCCTTCAGAAATATCATCACCCGGATCTTGGTGATCAATCCGTAGAGCAGGCGGATCGCCGATTTCTGCGAATCGGTCCTCATCTCCCACAGTTCCCCGGACAGACAGCGCAAGAGTCGCGGCAGGTCGCGATCGCCCAGCGCGTCGCCCAGGGCGAATGCCCGCGTCTGTTTGTTCCGCGTGACCACCGCCGCGACATCCCCCGAAAGGATCTCCTTGCGATCCCCGGCGTAGGTCGCGACTTTTTCGATCTCGTTGTGCAACTGCCGCGGATTGGGTCCCACGTTTTGCACCAACTCCGCCAGGGCTTCCTCCCCGATCGATCTGCCTTCCTCACGGAGCCGCTCCCGCGCCAGCGCCGACGCGCGGTCGGCCCAGTCGCGGTCGTCCATCGACCACGCGGCAAAGGCCTCGACCCGGCCGATCTTGTCCAGCGTCTTGTAAAAAACCTTCCGCTTGTCCACCTTGCCGGCGCTGATCAGGAGGCGGACGTTGTCCCAGACGAACTCCTTCAAATCCTGGGCGAGGGCTCCCAGGTTTTCGGTGACGGCGGCCGCGCTGGCGGTGCGTTCGTCTCCGAGGAAATTGCAGTTGCGGAACCAGACCGCTTTGGCGCCGCCGAAAAAGGGAAAAGTATTCAGCGCTTCCCGAAGCTTCCCCAGCGCCCGGAGCGCATCGCCGCTGTGGGATACCGCGGCGTCGATGATTTCGTGGTCCATCCCGCCCAGCTCGGCGCTCCATTCCTCGAAGAGTTGCCGGGCACGCTGCTTGACGGCGAATTCATCATCCCCGCAAACGAGAACGACCGGCGCGGGAGACCTGACAGCGGCACGGGGCATGACCGGTTATTCGGATTCGGATTCGGATTCGGAATCCGCGCCGCCTTCGTTGATGCGGTCGAGCACCTCGGTCATGTCCTCGACCTGCTCGAACAACGGGGAGGAGACAAAAATAGGCCGCTTCTGGGACGTGGCGATCGCGATGCAATCACTTGGCCGGGCATCGATTTCCACGAGCTTGGTGCCCAGTTCATTTTCCTGTTTCAGCAACAGCCGGGCGTAATACGTCGAGTTCTTGAGTTCCGTGATGATGACCCGTTCGACCTGGATGTTGAACCCCTTGAACATGCTGGCCATCAAGTCATGCGTCAACGGCCGCTCCTTGGGCGTATCCCGCAGGAACATGCCGATGACCGCGCCCATGTTGTGCTCGACCTGGATGACGAAGACCTTCTCGTCATTGCCAACGAAGATTGCGCAGCCGCTGTTGGCGGGCAGAATCCCCCGAATCTCCACGGGCACGACATCGTTCTTCATACCCCCCCACTCTATGGACGGAAGCCGAAAAAACAAGCCCGGCCATTCCCCGATCCGCGGATCCTCGGGAGTCCTCCGGCAGCCGCCACAACAGCCTCTTCCGAGCACTTCCGCGTTGCCAAGCTCCGGCCGGTCGCCAGACTATCCACCCATGCGCGATTCCGCGGACAAGATCCTCCAATCCCCCGAAGCCTTGCTCGCCTGGCGAAGGCAGATGCGCGCCGAAAAACGCGACCTGGTGGTCACCAATGGCTGCTTCGATCTCCTTCACGCCGGCCATGTCAGCTATCTCCAGGAAGCCCGGAAACTGGGAGGCGCCCTGCTGGTCGGGTTGAACGGTGACGACGGCGTCCGCGAACTGAAGGGCCCGGAGCGCCCCGTCAACACCGAGGCCGACCGCGCCCTGGTTCTTGCCGCGCTCGAATGCGTGGACGCGGTCCGTGTCTTCCCCGAACGCAGCGCGGAAAACCTCCTGCGGGCCGTTCAACCGGACATTTACGTCAAGGGCGGCGACTACACTGTCGAGACGATCCCTCAGAACGAACGCCGCGCGGTCGAGTCGGCGGGTGGCCGGATTGTCTTT
>DATKEE010000275.1:0-9719 GCA_035544555.1 Candidatus Methylomirabilota bacterium | reverse complement strand
TACCCGCCCTGATTCTCGCCGATCCACTCCAGCATCTCCGCCCGACATTCCTTCGAGCCCCAGCACGACCCGCGGCGTAGCGCGCGCCAGTCCGTCGCCTCGCTCAAACCCGACACGACTTGCCATCGCCAATAGTCTGCGCAAGACGGAGTTGCCCCGCAAAGCGTCCGCCAGCCCGTCCTCGACTGGTCGCTGGCTGCTTGAATTGCCCATCCATTTCCCCGCATACTGCGCGGAATGCAATTGATTCGGGATATTCATAAAGCCAGACGCGCGGCCGGACAACCGGTCATCTCTTTCGAGTTCTTTCCCCCAAAGACCGACCAGGGCGAACACACGCTCTTCGAGGAAACTCTCCCGGCCCTGAAGCGGCTTCAACCGGACTTCTGCTCGGTCACTTACGGCGCCGGCGGAAGCACACGCGACAAGACCCTCAGGATCGTGGACCGCATTCAACGGGAACACGGCCTCACAGCCATGGCCCACCTCACGTGCGTCAACGCAACCCGGGAGGAAATCGCCGGCGTGCTGAAGGAAGCCCGCTCGCGCGGCATCAAAAACATCCTTGCCCTGCGCGGCGATCCACCCGGCGGAGAGGGCGAATTCAAGGCCACCGAAGGCGGCTTTGAATACTCCCATCAGCTTGTCTCTTTCATCCGCGACATGGGCGGCTTTTCCATCGGAACCGCCGGGTTCCCCGAAGGCCACATCGCCTGCAAGGAAGGCAAACACGTGGATTGGGATCGCCTGAAAGCCAAGATCGATTGCGGCGCCGATTTTGTCCTCACTCAGTTGTTCTACGACAATTCCGACTTCTTCGAATTCCGGGATTACATGACTCGCAAACTCGGCGTCACAGTCCCCATCTGCCCGGGTGTTCTCCCCATCCTCAGCACCGCCCAGATCAAGCGCTTCACCGCCCTCTGCGGCGCCAGACTGCCCAAACCCCTGCTGAGCCGGCTGGAAGAACTGGTCGACGACGACGAGGCGGTCCGGCAGTTCGGAGTCGAATACGCGACCGAACAGTGCCAGGAACTCCTCCGCGAAGGGGTTCCCGGTCTGCACCTCTACACTCTCAACAAGGCCCCGTCGGTCTCCGAAATCATGGCCTACTTGAACCGGGTTCCATCCGGACAGCCAGGTTGAGTCGCGGGCGTCGTCCCTTTCGCCGCCTCGCCTCCACTTCCCGAACTCCCGCAATCGTATTGAAAGCCCGGAGTTCTGCCGATATAACCGGTGCGTTATGGATCCAATCCTGCAATGGCTGCCGGTCGCCTCGGTCATCGCAATCTATCTCGCCCGCATCCTCGAACTGCGTACCCGGCGAAACACGGTCGCCGGGCCGGTGAGGGAAACACTGACCCTCCGCCTCTTCATACTCGCGGGAACCCTCATGCTGCTCGGTGGGATCGCCGAGTATTTCTGGCGGGATCAGAGCCTGAATTGGATCACTTTCATTCTCGGATGGGCCTGCGCCGCCGCCTCCTTCTCCATCCGCCGAAGCGCCATCGCGGCTCTGGGCCAGTTCTGGAGCCTTCACGTCGAAATCCGACAGAATCATCAGTTCGTCAACACCGGCCCCTTCCGCTGGATGCGCCACCCCACCTACTTCTCCATGATCCTCGAATTACTCTCCCTGGGGTTGATTCTGAACGCGCTTTTCACGATGCCCGTCGTGGCGGTCATCTTCCTCCCAACACTCCTCCTTCGCCTGCGCCTTGAGGAAACCGCCCTGGTCGAGAAGTTCGGAAACGAATACCGCGAATACAAAAGGAAAACTCCCATGCTGTTTCCCCTCCGAATCCCAAGGAACCCCTGACCATGGAATGGAGACCGGATCAGCGTCGGGTCGTGATCACAGGGATGGGGGTCCTTGCGGCCAACGGGAGTGACATCAGCACATTCTGGTCGAGCCTGATGGAAGGCAGGAGCGCGGCTCGATACGTGACCCGCTTCGATGTCAGCGCGATTCCCACGAAGATCGCCGCCGAGATCACGGACTTCGACAGCCTTCGCTACATGAACCCGAAAACCGCAAGGCGTCTGGATCGTTCCCTGCAGTACTCCGTGGCCGCAGCCCGGATGGCCAGCGAGGATTCCGGCATCGATTTTTCCACCTTCGATCCGGATCGGGTCGGAGTGGTCGAGGGAACTTCCTTGAGCAACAACGAGTCGGCTCACAAGACCGAGGTAGCCATTGCCAAACGGGGTTATCGCGCCATTTCCCCCTCCGCCTTGATCAATGGTTATTGTGGCGGTGGCAGCGGCGAGATCGCCTACGAACTTGGCATCAAGGGTCACGCAATCACCGTCTGCTCTGGCAGCGCCTCCGGGAATGACGCCATCGGTTACGCCTTCAACATGGTGCGGAATGACGAAGTGGACCTCATGGTGGCCGGCGGAGCCGAGGCGCCGCTCCTCCCCTCGGTCATGGGAGGATTCAGCTTCAACCGGGTCATGACCCGGCGCAACGATCCCCCCCCTCAGGCTATGCGTCCCTTCGATCGGGATCGTGACGGGTTCCTCCTTGGCGAGGGAGGAGCCTTTCTCGTCCTCGAGGAACTCTCTCACGCGTTGTACCGCAATGCCCGCATCTATGCCGAAATCCTCGGACACGGCAGGAGTTGTGAGGCTTACCATCCGGTGACCCCGCACCCGGAAGGTCTGGGGATCCATCGGGCCATGGAAAAGGCCATGCGACAGGCCAGGCTGGATGTCGGCGCCATCGACTACGTCAACGCGCATGGCACCGCGACCGAATCCAATGACGTGGTCGAGACTCGCGCCATCAAACGGTTGTTCGGCGGACATTCCAGCCGCATCGCCGTCAGTTCCACCAAACCGGTCACCGGACACCTGATGGCGGCGGCGGGGGCTTTGGAAACCGTCGTTTGTGTCCTGAGCCTCGTGAACGGCGAAATCCCCATGACTCTCAACCTCGCCAATCCGGACGAAGGGCTTGACCTGGATTATGTGCGCGGGGAGTCCAGGCATTACCCCGTCCGTAACGTCATGAATCTGAACACGGGATTCGGAGGCAAGAATTCCTGCCTGATCCTCGGACGTTTCGACGGCAACGGTTAAGATGCACAACTATATTCCCCTCTTCGGCGCCGTGGTGAATCTGTTGCTGGCGCTGTTCGTTCTCTCCAGAGGCGCCCAATCCATCGCCAACCGCGTCTATTTCCTTCTCGGACTCTGCATCGCCATCTGGAACTTCGGCACCTATCGGATGTTCACTATATCGACGCCCGAAGATGCCCTCTTCTGGGCCCGGTTCCTCCAGTTCGGCGTCATCTATATTCCGGCCCTCCTCTTTCACCTCTCCCTGCTCGTGGCTCAGATCAGGGTCGGACGCTATATCTACGTTCTGTACGCGCTCCAGTCCATCCTGGCGGCAATGAACCTCGTCGATGTCGCCGGCGGCACCACCCTGTTCCTTTCCGGTGCCCGCGACCTCGGGTTCGCCTGGTACTCGATCGCCGGACCCGGGTTCTGGGCCTATTGCCTCACGTTCAATCTGACCGTTCTCTCAATCCTTATCCTCGTGGTAAAGCGCCGCCAGCTTCCACCGCTGCACAAGAAACGTCTCAATGGATTGATCGTCGCCCAATCCGCGCTGGTTGTCCTCGGAGCGAACGACATTCTCCCGATCCTCGGCATCGAATCCTACCCACTCCTGGGACGTCGGATCTATCCGTTCGGCAGCATGTCGGCCATTTTCTACGGTGTCATCGTCGCCTACAGCGTTCTTCACCACCAGCTGCTCGACGTTCGCGTGACCCTGGGACGCCTCGCCGCGCAACTCGTCCGCCTCATTTTCGTCATGGTCCTGGGGGGCGTGCTGCTCCTGGTCGTCTCCCAAATCACGCAATCCTTCAACCCGGTCTCCTTCTTCAGCACCCTCCTCGTGTTGCTTTTGACTGTGATCATCGCCTCCATCTATTTCCCCCGCCTGTTCGGCAAGGGAGATGAAACAATTGAAAGAAGCATTCTCGGCGATCGATTCGAATATCACGACCAGATCCGGAGCTTCATTCAATCGATGTCGAATTATACCGATTCACGGCTGTTGCTGGACGATCTCCATGATCTCCTCATCAAGACGATGCGGATCAGGAGCTATCAGATCATTCTTCGGGAGGAATCCAGCCGTGCCTTCGCCCTGTTCCGCTCCCATCCGGAAACCGAGGCCATGGAACTTCCCCAGCTTCGATGGGATTCGCCCATCTTCCAGTACTTCAGGCAGAATCCGAACGGTTATCTCCCCTTCAGAATCGCCTACGCGCTGCCACAGGAAACCACCCTGGAGCGGGACGCCAAACATCAATTCATGGCCCTGGATCCCGAGTTCGCCTTCCCCTTCTTCGCCGATGGCGAACCGTTCGGCCTGTTCTTCGCGGGAGACAAACTCAGCGGCGATCACTACACCCAGCAGGATTTGAGGCTGCTGGTCGCCCTCGTGAATCAGTTGAGCATCCACATGAATCAGGTGCGCCTCAACAATCAGATCCAGTCCGCCCAGGAACAGGAGCTTCTCGGCCGCATGTCCCGCGGCATGGCCCATGACCTCAACAACCTCCTCACCCCCGCGCAAACCCTCCTCCAATTGCTCGCCGCCGGCTTCCCCCGCGAGGACGCGCTCCAGGAACTCCTCCCCGTCGCCCTCCGAAACGTTGAAACCATCCGCGCCTACATCAATGACGCCCTCGTCTTCTCCAACACCCAGATGCCACAGTTCGCCCTCCACCAACTCGGCCAGGTCGCCGAACGCGCGGTCGAACTCATCCTGCCCGAAGCGCAAAAGAGACGGATCCAGATCGAGGTGGACAGCCTCCCCGACGCGGAAATTGAAATGGATTCGGTGCAAATCCAACGACTCCTCAGCAACCTCCTCGGCAATGCCATCGAAGCCTCCAACGACGGTTCCACCGTGCGCGTCCGTCTCACCCGCCTGCCCAAGACCGAGTTCAGCCGCGATTGGTACCGCATCCAGATCATCGACACCGGCGAAGGCATCAGCGAGGATAACCTCCGCCGGATCATGATGCCTTACTTCTCCACGAAGAATCAGGGCGACGGCCGCCGCGGTTTCGGCCTCGGCCTCGCCATCGCCCGCAAGATGGTTCATCTCCACGGCGGGAATCTAAGTATTGCCAGCAAGGAAAAAAAAGGCACTACTGTCCAGGTCGATTTGCCCAGCCGGCAATTGCACCAAGAGACACCGACCCGTCCTGAGCCCGTAGCCGTCGGTCAATGAAAACCCTGCTCGTTCTCGCCCCCAACCCCGGGCTCGCGGCCGCCGTCCGCACCGTGCTCGATCCGGAAAGATTCCGGGTCGTTCACCAATTGGAACTCTGGGAGGCCGAGGCTCTGCTCGGACAGGGCACGATCGACGCCATCATCCTCGATGCCGACCTGACCAACATCCAGCCCATCCGGGTCATCGAGAAAATCCGCCGCCGACTGCCAAGTATTCCCGTCCTGGTCTTCTCCAGCACAAAACAGTGGGAATGGGAGGAGGAAGCCTACCTGCTCGGAGTCGCCCACGTCCTGAACAAGCCCGTACGCGGCCGCCTCATGAGCGTCGTTCTCGAACGCTTCTGGACCACCCCCGCCCGGCCGGCCTCCACTCCGGCCGTCGTTCGCCCTTCCGCGGAACCACGCGCCGCCGAACCCGCCCGCTCCGCGCCCCGCGCCCTCGAGGTCCTGCGCAATTTCTCCGGCGTGCTCACCCACAGCCTCCACGCCGAAGCCCTGCTCAAACGCTTCCTGATGCTCCTTCGGGAGATCATAGGCGTGAACCGCGCCGCCATTTTTCTCCGTCCCCCACCGGGATCCCTGGGCGACACGCAAAACACCCAGGAAGCCCGCCGCCTCCGCTCCGCCTGCGCCATCGGCATCCCCCCAGGACTCCTCGAACATTTCGAACTCTCCCTCGAAGCCGGCATCGGAGGCCATCTGTTTCGCCTCGGCCGGATTCTCCGCAACGGCGGCGAGGAAACACACAACCACCCCGAGATTCAAAAGGAATTCGAACTCCTCGGCGCCCAGGTCGCCATCCCCATCCTCGACCGCGAATCGTTCGTCGGCGTCGCCGTCTTCGACGGCCGCGTCACCGGCGACCCCCTGGGCAACGAGGAACTGGCCCTGATCTTCCACATGCTCGAGGAACTCGGCCTGGCCATCAAAAACATCTGGCTCCACGACCAGATGGCCGCCAACAACCTCATGATGGTGGACATCCTCCGCCAGATCACCTCCGGCTGCGTGGTCGTGGGACGCGACCTCTCCATTCTCCATTCCAATGAAATGGCCCGGCAGTTCTTTGCCCCTCCCGAACGCCGCGACACCTACCTCGAATTCAGCGACCTCCCCCAGCTCCTCGGCAGCCGCGTCTATGAGGTGCTCAAAACCGGCCAAACACACCCACCCTTTCGCTACCGTCCCGCCTCCCCTCCCGAAACCATCTATCTGGTCACCGTCTCCTCATTCCAAAAACAAAACTCCGCCATTCCCAACGCCGCTCTCGTGCTCGTCGAGGACGTCACCCGCATCGACCGCGTCCATCGCCTCGAACTCGAAGCCGCCAACCTGCGTCTGGTCCGCACCATGGCGGAACGGCTCGCCCATGAGGTCGGCAACTCCCTCGTCCCCCTCGCCACTCATCAGCAGTTGCTCGCAAAAAAGTATTCCGACCCCGAGTTCCGGGCTTCCCTCGAGCATTCCATGGCCGAGAGCGTCCGTCGCATCTCAAGACTCTCGAGCCAGATGCTCTTCCTCACCCGCGACTCCATCATTCGACGGGATTCAATATCGCTCCCTCAATTGATTGAGGAAGCTTTCAGGGAGGCCCAGGGCCATCAAACCGAAAAGGCCGCCAAGCTCCATTTTGAGAGCACCTCCCCGCCAATGGTCGTGAGCGGAGATCGAGCCGGACTCAAACAGGCCCTGTCCGAAGTCATGCTCAACGCCCTCCAGGCGAATCCCGGCACCCCCCAGGTCGCCATCAATGCCCGCAGCCAGGAGGACGAAACCGGCCAGCCCTGGGTCCGTCTCGAAATCAGCGATACCGGCGCCGGCTTTTCCTCCGAGGCCCTCGGAGAGGCCCTCAAACCCTTCTACACCACCCGGAACGTCGGATTGGGCCTCGGTCTCACCGTCACCCAAAAAATCATCGAAACCCACCACGGCAACCTCCAGATCATCCCCACCAGCAAGGACCGCCAGGGCTCGGTCGTGATCTCCCTTCCCCTGACTGGCAATGGATCGGCGGCTGACAAGGGTTGAGCCTCCAGCCTCCCCGCGCGCCGTCCGGATCACGAAGCTCGAAAACACGGCAAAAAACATTACGCCTTGTCAACCCGCGTAATTTTTGCAAGAAAACTCACCAAGCACATGCTTCCCAAGCAACCCAATACCCGGTTCCTGACCGCTTTCCTCCTGGCGGCAGCACTTCCCATCCCCGTCTCCGGGTTGGGAATCCGCATCGCCGACCAGGACCCGGCCGCCACCGCCCGCGGCAATGCCTTCGCCGCCACAGCCGACAATCCCTCCGCCATCTATTACAACCCCGCCGGCATCACTCAACTCGACGGGCACAGCATCCGCGCCGGCATCTACGGCATCTCGCTGAGTTCCGACTACGAGGGAAACGGGACAAGCTTCGACACCAAGGACGAGGTTCTGGCCGTCCCCCAGCTTTATTACACCTACACCCCGGGAAACCACCCTTTCTCCTTCGGCCTGGGACTCTATTCACCCTACGGCCTGGGACTCGAGTGGCCCGAGGATGCCAGCTTCCGCTCCAGTTCCATCGAAGGACGCCTCACCTACCTCAGCCTCAACCCCGTCGTCGCCTGGCGCGTTCACCCGACCTTCTCCGTCGCCGCCGGCCCGCACGTCAACTACGCGGACGTCAAACTCCGCCAGGGCACTCCCTTCAATGTGCCGGGTGACAAGTTCGAATTTGAAGGCGACGATGTGGCCCTCGGGTTCAACCTCGGTGTGCTGTGGCAGCCGCACCCCATGCATTCCTTCGGCATCACCTACCGAAGCGCGACCACCATGGACTTCGACGGCCATTCTGAAGTGGTCATTCCACCGGTATTCAGCTCACGCGAAAGCGCCCGCACTCGCGACTTCGACATCCCTCAACACGTCGTCGTCGGCTACTCCTTCCGCCCCACACCCCGCTGGAACCTCGAGATCAACGTGGACTGGACGGACTGGGATGCCCTGAACACCGTCACGCTCAATCAGGAAAGCTCCGACGACATCGCACTGCCGTTCAACTGGGAGTCCAGTTTCTTCTACGAGTTTGGCGCCACCCGTTATTTCAACAACGGCTATCACCTCAGCGCCGGTTACATCTTCAGCGAAAACTCCGTTCCCGAGGAATATTTCACTCCCACCGTTCCCGATTCCGACCGCCATATCTTCTCCCTGGGCGGCGGCGCCCGGTACGATCGCTGGCACTGGGACGCCGCCTACCAACTGGCCTACGGTCCGGAACGCACCATCGACCATCCGAATGTGCCCCCCGCAGTACAGGGTCGCTACGAGTTCATCAGCCATGCCCTCACCGCCTCCATTGGATACCGTTTCTAAGCCATCGCAGACCGCCTCCCCGGCCTCGGAACGCCACACGCTGCTCGTGGTGGATGACGAGGAAGGCCCGAGACAGTCCCTCCGCGTCGTGTTTAAGGACGATTACAACCTCCTCGTCGCGACCAACGGCCCCCAAGCCATCGAACATGCACGGCAGAACAAGATCGATGTCGCCGTGCTCGACATCAAAATGCCCGGCATGAACGGCGTCGAGGTCCTCGAACGCCTCAAGGCCATCGATTCCTCCATCGAGGTCATCATGCTCACCGCCTACGAGACAATCGACACCATCCGCCAGGCGCTCCGGCTGGGCGCCTGCGACTATCTTAACAAGCCGTTTGACCTCAATACCATGCGGGCCGCCGTCGCCAATGCCATGGAACGGCGCTCGCTCTCCGAGGAAATCCGCTCCAACAACCAGCGCCTCGAGCACCTCCAGTCCGAACTCCAGAATCAGCGCCTCCAGGAGGAAATCGTCCGCACCCGCGGCGAAATCTACGCCAGCGTCATCCACGACATCAACGGTCCGCTCACCGTCATCTCCGGCTTCATCCAGATCATCAATCAACGCATCGAGGACGCCAACCGCCTCGAAGGCGAGGACCTCGACCTCGTCAAGGACCGTTTGCGCCGGATCTCCAGACAGGTGGCCAATTGCGCGGAGATCTCCCATCGTTACCTCAGCTTCATGCGTCAGCAGGCGGCCGAAAGCCCCCGCATCTCTCTCAACCAGATTCTCGCCGATCTCCAGGAACTCCTGCAGGTGCATCCAAGCGCCCGGAACAACGAGCTCCTCATCGAACCGTTGATCGAGGATGCCACCCTCCAGATCAACGGCACGGACCTGATGCAGATGCTGCTCAATCTCACCATCAATGCGTTGCAGTGCACCCCCAACCCCCACAAGGTGCGCATTCATGGAACCCTGCTTCATGACCCTCTGGACATCGCCGGCCTGCATCAGCCACCGGCGGACACCGTGCTCAACCAGGATCACTTCCAGAACACCGTGTCGCTGGTCGCGTTGACTGTTGAGGATGACGGCCCGGGCATCCCCCAGGAGGTCCTGCCCCGCATTTTCGAACCCTACTTCACCACCAAACCCCCAA
>DATKEE010000274.1:0-15168 GCA_035544555.1 Candidatus Methylomirabilota bacterium | reverse complement strand
GTGGTTGAAGCGGTTCCGCCGGCGAGGGAGATGGCCTCGAGGAGGGTCATAGGGGCGGTCATGGGGTAGATCCCCGGGGCACCGACGCGTCCCAGCAGCCAGACGCGCTTGCTTCGAATGCCTCGGAGGGTGATGGCGACGCGTGGCTCGGTGACGTAGCGGGCGAGATCACTCTCCAGAAGGCTGGCGGCCTCGGCGATCGTCAGGCCCCAGACATCCAGCCCGGGGAGGAGATGGTAATAGACTTTCCCATCCGGACCGACGAGGGCGGTGCTTCGGGATCCCGGATCGCCCAGCATCTCGATCTCGATATGGTCTCCGGGTCCGATGGTGAAGAAATCCGTGGGCGGGGTCAGCCATTCTGGATCGATGGAGGCGACGGGGCCGACGGGAGTCCCGGACGGATCCGCGAGCGAGGTGTCGCGTGGGTCGAACCGCGGGCCGGTGTTTTGACAGGCGGTGAGAAGGAGGGTCGCCGCGATCAGCGTGAGGGGGAGAGAGGCTGGCTTCATGAAAGGGAATGAAGGGGGTTAGTCGATGATCGGCTCGGTGATCAGAGGGTCCACGTTCTGGCCCACCCAGGTTGCAACTGCCGCCTGGACGAACGATCTGGCGGCCAGATCGAGAAGTTCCTCGGCTTTGATCCACGGGCGACGGCTGACGTAAACTATGTCCTTGGGTTCGAGGCGGAAATCCGGCTCACGGCCATCGAGGATGGCCGCGGCGTTGACGATGAAGGTTTCGGGTTGGTTCAGGGAACCGCGCACGACGAGCACCCTTTGGCGGTAGGCGGCTGCGGTGAATCCGCCGCTGAGGCTGATGGCGGCAATGGCACTTGCCCGCGGGGCGTAGGCAATGACGCCTGGCCCGACGACCGCGCCGAGGACGTAGATTTGATTGTTATTGGCGGAAGGAAAGAAGAGGTAGTCGTTTGGTTCGATCGGAATGTTCTGCGAAAGGTCGCCCTGCTGGAAAAGGCGCTCGAAGTTCACCGGCACGCGTTCGCCCTGGCGGACGAGGAAGCTTCGGGGCAAATCAGCGAGCTCGACAATCTGGCCCTGAAACTGGCCGGTCTCGAATCCACCGGATTGGGCGATGGCCTCGAGCAGCGTCATGGGACGATCCATCGTGAAGACGCCCTTTCGGACGACCTTTCCGAGGATGTAGAATTTTTTGGAGTTGAAACTGACCGGAGTGATGATGGTTCGAGCGCGATAGATGTTAGTGAGTTCCCTGTCAATGGTGGCGCGAAGTTCATCGATGGTGAGGCCCGTGGCGAGGATGTCGCGGGCTTCCATGTAGTTGATGCGACCATCGGGTTGGATGGCCACCCCGGTACGCGCGGATCCCGGCTGGCCAAGAAGCGTGAAGTTCAGGACGTCACCGGGGCCCAGAGTCAGGTGCTCCTGCCAGGGCGCCCGGTGGTCGGGCGTTCCCAAGGAAAGCCGGCCTTCGGTGACTGGCGGTTCCTCGGTGTCAGGGGCCGTTGGCAATTCCTCCTCCTCCTGAGAGGTGGCCGTCAGGAGCGGAAGTCCGAGAGTGAGAAAGAAGACGAGGAGTTTTCTGCTGAAGGGGATCATCATAGGTGCGAGGGTTCCCGGTTGAGGACGGCGCCGACGAGGTTGCAACCCGCGTGGCGCAAAGTTTCAAGGTGCAATTGGGTTTCGGCGGTGCGGGCCAAGCCGCTGCCGGTCAGCCAGATCACCTGCGGTAAATTCTCCGCGAGCAGCACGGATTCGGGCATGGACGCGGGAGGCAATTCGATCAACATGACAAGGTTTTCGACTGAACTCCAACTTTCCAAGGCTGAACGCCATTGGCGTCTGCGGTCCGGATTCCAGACCCATTCAGCCAACGGAACGCGAATGGCCTGGCCGGCGTTCTGGTCGACCAATTTCTCGGTCACCTGCGTGGGAAAGGCCAGAACATTTTTTTCAATCGCGGAGGATTCGCCCGGAGCATCCCCGGGAGAATCCGGGGGAGGCTCCCCGCTGGATGAAGGCGAGGAAGGACTGGTGGAGATCGCGAGGATTCTGCATCCGCGGTCGCCCGCCGCCTTGGCGAGGAGATTGATCCAGGTGCTTCTGCCTTCGCCGTGCAGACAGGAAACAACGCCACAAACGATCCCTCGATTGTGAGTGGAGGCGAGTTTTCCCTTGAGAAGGGTCCAGGTACGGAACGACCACTCCTCGCGGTCTTTGGAATCCATGGCATCGAGGTCTCCCAAAGTTGCCAGCACGGGGAGGCGGGTCACGCGCGTCACATCCCCTCGAGTTCGGAGAGTGTGGTCGAATGCGACAGACAGAAAACCTGTGAGGAGCACGCTCATCAGGACCAGCGTGCCAGCGCCGACGGCGAGGAATAGGGCGTGATTCCGGCGTTCGCGGTGATTGACGTCCTCAGGAGCGGCCTCTGAAACCAGCCGAAAGTCACCTTGCGCGGAATCCGCGTAATCCTGGACCTCGCGCTGTCGGGTCGCCAGCAGATCGCGCGCGCCGCGGGCGGATTCGACACCGGATTTGAGCACGAAATAATCGAGGCTTTTGTCGGAGAGGGATTCGACCTGCTCCATGACTTTGTCGCGCTGCGTCTGCAGGAGGGCGACCCGGTCTTCCAGTGTGGCGCGGCGGGTCTCCAGTTCGACGAGTTGAAGATACAATGTGGTGGCAATCTCACTGGAACCCGGATCGATCTCCCTGGCGGCATCCGTGGGGCCGCTGGAGAGTTGTTCCTCGATATCCGTGATCACCGAGCGCTGGGAAATGACATCGGGGTGGGCGTCAGTGTACACGGTTCGGAGTTCGGCCAGTCGGTCGCGAGCCTGCCTCAACCGGGTGGCGGTGGGGCTGTGCCGGGTCAGTTCCTCGCGAATCTTCCCGATGGTGGCGTCGAGGGTGTCGAGTTCCATTTGCGCCGTCTGGTGGTCCATCTCCCACTTTCCATACTGATCGAGATGCGTGGAGGTTTCGCGTTCCACATCGACGACGTTGTGCTGCCGGGAGAATTCGAGAAGCCGGCGGTTTGCTTCCTCGAGGCGGTCACCGGCCGCCATCAACCTCGCACGGAGGGAATCGCTCAACTCCAGGGCTTCGAGTCTCCGGCGTTCGCGAGTGAAGGACACCGCCTGTCGGGCGTACTGGTTGACCAGTTCGACAGCGGACGCGGGGGTGGGTCCTTTCCCTGTCAGTTCGAGGAGATCGCTATCCGGATTGGGGTGAAGGGCGGTAATGGCCAGGAGTTCATGGACGGACCGTCGCGGCTGGATGTTGGTGGCGATGGTGGCGAACAGATCCGGCGAGCGCAGCAGACCCAGAAGGGTGGCGGAGTTCAGTGATTGCGGCTGGTAGGCATCCGCGGCGGGCAGGGAAGGCAATTCCCTGAACATCAATTGGGCGTTTGCCTCGTAGGGAAGGAAGTGCCGGGCGGCGGCGAAGGTCCCCGCACCCGCCACAAGGCCGAGCGCCAACGCCCAGCCGGCACGTCGCCGAAGAGCCATCCAGACCCGTTTTGGATCGAATGGCAGTCTGCTGGCGGACTCAGCGCGGAGTGGTTTGACCGTCGTCCCGCCGGATGCGGCAGGAGGGCGGGGCGCGATTTGATCGTCTTCCCGGGTGGGGGGGGCTGGCTGGTGTTCACCCTGGTGCTTGTGGTGAAGCTTGCTGATACTGAACTCCTCGTCGTCGCTCATGCACTGGGGAATTTCTGATGCCGTTCCAGATCGCGGACGACGGCGTCCACGGCTGCCAGGGGGACATTGGGGAACTCCCGCAACCAGGCGTATTCCAGGGCGAGTTTGGCCAGGCGGTTCAATTCCCTGGGTATTCCCGCGGAGGCGCCAAAGGCGCGCTCGACCGCTTCAGTGAGAAACAATTCACCGGTGGGATGCCCCGCGACCTGGAGTCGGTGCTTGAGGTAGGAGGCGGCTTCGGATTCCTTGAGGGACTTGAGGTGGAAACGCAAACTGATGCGTTGATCGATGGCTGGCAGGCGGGCCACGCGATCGCGCAGTTCGGGCTGGCCGAGGAGGATGATGGAGAGGTAGTTCCTTCCCTCGCCGTTGAGGTTGGTGAGCAGTTTCAACTCGTTCAGCGTGGCGGGTGAGAGTTCCTGGGCTTCATCGAATACAAGGACAAGGTGTTTGCCTCCGGACCTGGACTGCTGGGTGATTTGTTTGAGGCGTTCGAAGCGGGCGAACTTGGTCCGGCCGGTGCCGTTGGATCCGCCTTCGAGGCGATAGAGAACCGCCCCCAACAAATCGATGAAATTGAAGCAGGAATTTTCCTGGGTGACCACTGTGAAGCGGCGCGCATCGAGCCGCTGGGTGAACACGGCGCGGGTGAGCGTTTTGCCGCAACCGATTTCCCCCGTGAGCAGGCCGATGTTCATGGTTTCCTCGCTGACCAGGAAGGTGAGGCGGCTCAAGGCCTCATCGTGGTCTCGTCCTTGATAGAAGAATCGCGTATCCCAGGTCGCCTCGAAAGGACGCTCTCGCAAGTTCCAATAGGGCAACAAATCCATCGAATCTAGATAATCGGCAGGCCCCCGGATTGCACGCAAATTCTGGGGATCCACCTCGCATTCTTTGGAACTGTAACGTTGTCGTTAGGCGACACGCGCGGCCGCCCGAAGGGGCTCTGAGGCGCCGTAAATCGTTCAAGGGACGGCAGGATTGGCCGCGGGGCGGTCGTTTGGGGGCGCTGACGCGAGCGGGTGCCAGGAATGCGCTGGTAGCCGGAATGCTATTGAAGAGATTGGATTATGTCATTTGACTCACTGTTTCCGCCGGAGGCCATCAAGGCACTGATGATCGGCTCGCTGATGAGCGTCGGTCTGCTGGCGGGGTTGTTCTTTTACCTGAATCGATTCACCCGC
The DNA here is from genome assembly GCA_035544555.1 of Candidatus Methylomirabilota bacterium. GTDB lineage: Bacteria > Verrucomicrobiota > Verrucomicrobiia > Limisphaerales > DATKEE01 > DATKEE01. Next base: position 10,296 of record DATKEE010000274.1, on the reverse strand, counting down.
CGGCCTTATTTTTCGATCTGGGCGTCCGCCTGGATGTTTTATGCCGCCTGGCTGTTGATGTCCCTGGAAGATGTCACTCCGGGCCTGTGGCATTGGACGTTCAAGCATTGGAGCCTGGGAACGGCGGCCGCGCTATTTGTCTGGGGGAGCCTTCGATTCATGGGCCGGCCGACTCCCCGGCGGCTGTTGGTTTTGTTCCTCGGATTTCTCTTTGTCTGGAGCACCACCGGCGCGTTTTATCTGAAGGATTCCCTGGCGGCCCAAATCCCGATCTTCGGACTGGTTGGCGTGGGAGGGGTGGCCACGTCCGCGGGATTCTGGTCCTTGCGTCGCCGGAGCACATATGTCGGCGCGGGTTTGCTGGCGGCGGGCTTCCTTCTCTGGGGACTGTACCACGCGGCGAGTCCCTTCGCGCGGCATGTTCCCCAATTTGGGAGCATGCTGTTCCTGGTTTCGGCCGGGCTGCAATTGTTCATCGCGGTCAGCATGATCGTCCTGACGCTGGAGGAGGTTCGGCAGGCGAACGAAAGCATCCAAGGCCAGGTGGACCGGGTGCGTTCCGAACACACCGAACTGGAGTCGCGCCTCAGCGCGGCCGAGGAGGAGCGCCGGACCCTGTTCAAACAGGCGCGGTTGTCGGAGGATCTCCAACGCGCCTACGACGAACTGCGACAGACGCAGGAGACGGTGCTTCAGGAGGAGCGGTTGCGCGCCCTGGGGCAGATGGCGAGCGGCATTGCGCACGACATCAACAACGCGCTGTCCCCCGTTCTGGTTTACAGCGATCTGCTGCTTGGAGCCGAGCGAAGCCTGTCGGAGACAGGGAGGCGCTATCTGGATCACATCAAGAATTCGGGGAGCGACATCGCGTGCATTGTGGCGCGGATGAAGGAATTTGCCCGGAGCCGGGAGGAGAGCGATCCGGTGGTGCCGGTGCGACTGAACCGGGTGGTGGAGGAGGTGTTGTGTCTGACCCGCCCCGGCTGGCGGGATACCGCGCAGAAGAACGGCGTGATGATCGAAGTTCGCACGGATCTCGACACGACACTGCCTCCGTTGCGCGGAGTGGAATTCGAGTTACGGGAGGCCCTGACCAACCTCGTGTTGAATTCGATGGATGCGCTGCAGCGCGACGGGGTCCTGACGCTCCGCACCCGCAACGCTCCGGCGGCCTCCGGCAGCTCCGACGACGAGGGACACATCATTGTGGAGGTGTGTGACACGGGGGTGGGCATGGATGAGGAGGCCCGGCGGCGCTGTCTGGAGCCGTACTTTTCCACCAAGGGACAGCGCGGCACGGGGCTGGGACTTCCGATGGTGTTCGGGGTGGTGGAACGGCATGAGGGCCGGATTGAGATCGAGAGCGAGCCGGGGAGGGGCACTGTAGTCAGATTGTTGTTCCCGGCGCGTGCCACGGAGGCGGCAACGACATCGGTGGTGCCGGCCGGGACGGCCAGCTCGAGTCCTCTGCGGGTTCTCTGCATCGACGACGAACCGATGCTTCGGGAATTGTTGAAGGAGGCCCTGGAGTGTGACGGTCACAGCGTGGAAACGGCGGAGGGCGGGGCCGCGGGCATTCAGGCCTTCAGCACATTTTGCCGGCAGGGCGAACCCTTCGACGTCGTCATCACCGATCTGGGCATGCCGTTTATCGACGGCCGTCAGGTGGCGCGGGATATCAAGGGAGAGTCCCCCGCGACACCGGTCCTGATGTTGACCGGCTGGGGCAGCTTCATGAAGGAGGAGGGCGACATCCCGGTGCACGTGGACGGCATCATCAGCAAGCCGCCGCGGGTGGATGATCTGCGGTTTGCGCTTCAGGAAATCCGCAGAATGGGGGCGGGGCGGCGCAAGTTGATGATCGGTTTCTGATCCGGTTGTGGCCGGCGAGTTGACGGCGCGGATGGGAGGGTTACTTCGCCATGACGATGTCGAAGGTCTGCTCGCGCGAGTGCGGCGCGTCCTCCTCTTCCTCGACGGTTTGAAGCGACTGCGGGGGCGGGACAAGGGGATTGCCCTGGTGGTCGGTGGAGACCTCCTCTGATTTGTGAAATTTCACACTGACGATCTTGCTGACACCCTGTTCCTGCATGGTGACGCCGTAGAGCACATCGGCCATCCCGATGGTGCGTTTGTTATGGGTGATGATGATGAACTGGGAGTGGGCCAGGAAGCGTTGGAGGATGCGGACGAATCGGTTGATGTTCGATTCGTCTAGCGGCGCGTCCAGCTCGTCCAGCACGCAAAACGGACTGGGTTTGACCTGGTAGATGGAGAACAGGAGCGCGACGGCGGTCATGGTCTGTTCGCCGCCGGAGAGCAGGGAGATGCTCTGGAGTTGTTTGCCGGGAGGGCGGGCGACGATGTCGATGCCGCTTTCCAGCACGTCCCCCTCATCCACGAGTTGGAGGTCCGCCTTTCCGCCGTCGAATATTTCCGTGAAGGTGGAGCGAAAGTTCTCGCGGATCCGGTTGAAGGTGTCGGTGAACATCTCGCGGGTCTGCGTGTTGATGCGGTTGATCACCTCCATCAACTGTTCCTTTGCCTTGACCAGGTCGTCGTATTGCCCGGTCAGGAATTGGTGGCGTTGCTCGGTTTCCTCGTATTCGTCGATGGCGACCAGATTGACCGGCCCCATTTCATCCACGCGTTTTTGCAGGGCGGCGACCTGTTCGCTCACGGCGTCCCAATCGGTCGCCGCGCCGCTGGCAGCCACTTGCTCCGGGGTCAGGGTTTCCACGCGGGGTGAACCGCCGTCGGCATAGGTGATGGTGATGCATTCACCGCGGATGTCGTCCAGGTTCACCTGATACTTCTGCTGGATGCGCTCGCGGAGGTTCTGCACCGACATTTGTTTCTGGGCGATCCCGACCTCGAGTCGTCCGCGTTCCTCCTGCAAAGTTGAGAGCCGCTGACGGTTTTCGCGCAAGCCCTCCTCGCGTTCTCCGATTTCCGTGTCCAGGCGGTCCCGCTGGCCCTGCAGTTCGGCGGTCTGCGCGCCGACGACTTCCCGTTCGTGCTGAAGTCGATCGATTTCGCGGCGGGATTCGGCCGATTCGGCCTCCCATTGGACGCGGCGGTTGTCCCCTGTTTCGAGATCCTTCCGCCGGTGATCGATCAACTGGGCGAGTTCCTGGATGCGTTGTTCGAGAGGGACTTGCTGGCGGGCGAGGGAGGAGCAGTTCTGTTCCTCGCCGGCCAGGGTGACCTTGATTTCGGTGAGCCCGGTCTGGGATTGGTCGCGCTGCTGGCGCAGGGACTCCAATCCCTCGGAAAGCGAGGTCACACGGTACTGCGCCGCCTGTTCCTGCCGGGCGAGATCATCGACGCGCGCGGCCAGGTTGGAACGCTTTTGCATGCCCTCCTGTTCCTGCGCGGCGAGGCTTTGAATTTCATAGACGACAGTATCGATCTTTTGCGCCAGCGTGCGTTGGGAATTCCGCAGGGCGTTGAACTCGCCCTGTCGGGTGGCAATCTCAACCTCCTGGGTGCGGAGTTCATTCTGGGCTTGTTGGACTTCCGCCTGAAGCGCGGCGTGTTCGCTTTGAAGCGCGCCCTTGCGCCGGCTGCATTCCTGGATCCGCTCCTGCAGCGAAGCAATCTCCCCCTCGAGGGCGGTCATCTGATTTTTGCGGCCGAGGATGGTCGAGGAAGGGCCTTGGGCGCTGTTGGACGAACCGCCGGTGTAAACCCCATGGCGGTTCAGCAACTCGCCCGAGCGTGTGACGAAGTCAAATTGTCCGTTGCTGTCACGCCACACGGCGGTGGCGGACTCGAGATCCGGCACGATGAGCGTTCGCTCCAGAAGGCCGGCCAGCAGGCGCGCCACCGATGGATGCGCGTCGATGACCCGGAGGGCGCGGACCGTTCCTTCCGGCGCAACGTGCTCCGACGAATCAACGGAATCCGCGTTGAGGAGCTGCCATTCCAGCGGCGCCAGGCTGGCCCGTCCCTTGTGCAGGGTGGTGAGTTCCGAGAGGATCGCTCTCGCGGCATCGGGCTGGTTGATGAGAACGAGTTGGAGATTGTGACCGAGAGCGGCTTCAATGGCCGTCACGTGTTCATCCGGAACACGGATGCGGTCGGCGAGTGTTCCGAGCACTTCCGCGGACTGGGCGAGGGCGGCGAGGGTGCCCTCCGTGAACCCCTCGTGGGATTCCTGCAACTGGCCGAGGACATTCAGCCGGGATTTCTTCTCCGCCTGTTCCTGGAGAAGGGGGTCGAGTTCCGTCGTGACCGTCTCCAGTTGTGATTGAAGCTCGCGCAGGCGCTGATGACGTTCCTCGACGGTGCCGCGCTGGGTCAGGGCATTGAGTTTTCCGGCTTCGACATTGGCGGCGAACTCCTTGATTTGCGCGTCCAGGCGCGCGCGCTCCTCCTCCAGTTGAATCTTTTCCGAGGAGAGTTTTTCGAGGCGCACGACGTTCCCCTGTTTCTGCAGGTCCAGGGTGTTGATTTCATTGCGCGCCCGGCTGAGTTGCTGCGCGGCTTCGAATGCGTCCGCCTGCGCGGTCCGCAATTCCTCCTGCCGTTGCCGGAGGTCCGTCTCCACCTGTTGCAGCGTCGCCTGGCGTTCGGCGAGGGTTGCGCGATGGGAATCCAGGGCGGCCTGGGAGGCGTTCAGTCTCTCCAGCACGCCGGCCAGCTCCTGCCCGGCGATCTGGCGGCGTTCCTCCGCCTGGGCGATGTCGCCCCTGGCCCGCGTTTGCTGGGCATCCAGTTCGAGGAGCCGTTCCTCATTGAACTGAATGCGGCTCTCGTGACGCTCGGAGCGGGCCTTCAATTCCATCCCCTGCTGCCGCGAGCCGGCCACTTGGTGATCGAGTTCCGCCAGTCCTTCACGGAGACGGGCAATCTCGCTCTCCCCCCGGAGGACGCCGTCACTGCAGGTCTCGATGTCGCCGCGCAGGCCCTGGATGGCGGTTTCCTTCTGCCGGATTTCTGTTTGAAGGAGATCGAATTGATGGCGGGCGAGCTGGGTTTCGAGGTGTTGAAGCTCGGTCATCAACTGCTTGTAGCGCCGCGCCTTGCCCGCCTGGCGCTGGAGCGAGCCGATCTGACGCTTGACCTCGCGGATGTGGTCGGCGACGCGCAGGAGGTTTTGTTCCGTGTTGTCGAGCTTGCGGAGCGCCTCGCGTTTCTGGGCCTTGAATTTGGTGATGCCGGCCGCTTCCTCGAACACCATGCGCCGCTCCTCCGGCTTGCTGCTGAGTATCTGGGTAATATTCCCCTGGGCCATGATGCTGTAGCTGGAACGGCCGACCCCCGTCCCCATGAACAATTGCTGAATGTCCTTCAGCCGGCAGGGTGTCCGGTTGATGAAATACTCGCTCCCTCCATCGCGGAAGACCCGGCGGGTGAGGGTCACCTCGTTGTAGCCGATCTCGACGCCTGCGGCTTGAAGATGTTCGGCATCCACGTCTCCGATGGTCAGGGAGACTTCGGCCATTCCGAGCGGTTTGCGGCTGTCGGTGCCGTTGAAGATCACGTCGGCCATTTCACCGCCGCGCAGCGCCTTGGCGGATTGCTCGCCCAGGACCCATCGAATGGCATCCGAGACATTCGATTTGCCGCATCCGTTCGGCCCGACGATCGCGCTGACCCCGGGCAGAAAGTTCAGGGACGTCTTGTCTGCGAACGACTTAAATCCCAAAACCGTGAGATTCTTGAGATACATGTTGTGCTGAGGGAACTAAAACCAACGACTCAAGACAAGTCAAAAACCACAAGATACGGGGGGACTTATTCACCGATGCACAACTAATGGATGGGGCGGGGGTGGAAAGCGGGTGGAATGAGCATCCCGAAAGCGAAGCGACCGCTGGGGTTCCGTTCGAGACACAACCTATCCGCCGTCCACGCTCATGAGTCTTGAAGTTCACATTGATTGGCAGGGAAAGACCCGCCTCGGCCGGTCAACCTCTGTTCGGGATTGGACAGGAAGGAGCGTGTCCGGGTACGGTGGGCTGTCGATGGCAAAGATGGGTGCGCGATTTGAACTCTGATACAAGCGCGGAAATGAGCATCACGGTGGACCGGGTTTCGGTGGAGCAGGCGCTGCGACGGCTTCGCAGCGGGATGCGGGTGTTTGTCGGTTCCGGTTGCGCGGCGCCGCAGAAACTGGTCGAGGGACTGGCGGCGCGGGGGAACGAGGTGTTCGATGTGGAGATCGTCCACATTCTGACGCACGCGCAGGCGCCGTACGCGCAACGGGTGTTGCTCGATCATTTCCGGCACAACGCCTTTTTCATCGGACCAAACGTGCGGGAGGCGGTGAATGAGGCGATTGCGGATTACACACCGGTTTTTCTGAGCGAGGTGCCGGCCTTGTTCCGGGAGAAGCGAATGCATCTGGACATGGCGCTGGTGCAGGTGAGTCCACCGGATGCCCACGGATTCTGCAGTTTCGGTGTGTCGGTGGACGTGGTGAAGGCGGCCGTGGAATCGGCGGATTGCGTGGTGGCGGAGGTGAATCCGAGAATGCCGCGAACGCTGGGGGACAGTTTTGTTCACGTGTCGGATATCGACGCCTTCGTGGAAGGGGACGGGCCTGTGCTTGAGCACGCGTGCGAGGCGCCGTCGGAGGATTCGCTGAAGATCGGCGAGTTCATTGCGACGCTGGTGGAGGATGGGGCGACATTGCAGACGGGGATAGGCGAGATTCCGAGCGCGGTGATGGCGGCGCTGATGGACCGGAAGGATCTCGGCATGCACACTGAAATGTTCACCGAAGCGGTGGTGCCCCTGATCGAGAAGGGGATTCTGAACTGCCGGCGAAAGACACTGCTGCCGGGCAAGATCGTGGCGTCGTTCTGTTTCGGGAATCGGGCGTTGTACGACTACATCCATGACAATCCGCGCTTCGAGTTCCGGCCGACGGAGTTCACGAATGATCCATTTCACATTGCCCGCAATGACCGCATGGTGGCGATCAGTTCCGCCATCGAGGTGGATTTGACGGGGCAGGTGTGCGCGGATTCGATCGGGGACCGGTTTTACAGCGGGTTTGGCGGGCAGGTGGATTTCATCCGCGGGGCGGCGCGCAGCCGGGGAGGCAAGCCGATCATCGCGCTGCTCTCGACGGCGCGGGGCGGGGGAGTGTCGCGGATCGTGCCGCGGTTGAAGCCGGGCGCCGGAGTGGTGACCTCGCGGGCGGACGTTCATTACGTGGTGACGGAATACGGGCTGGCGGATTTGCACGGCAAGAGCGTGCGGGAACGAACGGTCGCGTTGATCCACATCGCCCATCCGAAATTCCGGGACGAGCTGATGAAGGAAGCCCGGGACCGGAAGCTCGTTCATCCGAACCAGATTGCCCTGCCACCGGGATTGCAGCCGTATCCCCGGAAGTATGAGACGACGCGGACATTCCGCGGGGGGCTGAAGATTCGATTCCGGCCGATCCAGCCGACGGACGAGTCGTTGCTGCGGGAGTTGTTCTATTCCCATTCGCAGCAGACGATTCTTCAAAGGTATTTCACGCTGGTTCGGCATCTGACCCACGAACAAGTGCAGAAATTTGTGACGCTGGACTACCGGGATGACATGGCGATTGTGGGATTGGTGCCGCATGAGGGACGGGAACGGATGGTCTGCGTGGGGCGGTATTTGCGTGATCCGGCCACGAATGACGCGGAGGTGGCGATCACCATACATGACGACTATCAGCGGCACGGGATCGGCACGTTCCTGGTGGGGTACCTCATGCAGGTGGCGCGGGAGAACGGGATTCGCGGATTCACGGCGGATGTGCTGGCGGAGAATCACGGGATGTTGAGAGTGTTCCACAAGGTGGCGGGCAGCACCCGGGCGCGGCTCGACGACGGGGTGTATCGCATTCGCTTCGAGTTGGTGCCCGATTCCATCAAGAACGCCGGAACCACGGATGCGAAGCGTCCTCTCAAAGGCGCCAGTGCGCCGTCGGGCAAGAAAGGGCGGGAAACGGGCAGGAAACGTCCGGTGTCGCGCCGGGCTCGGACGTCAGAAAAAGGGAAGTAGAGAACCGTGCGGCAGGGAAGCTGAAGCGGAGCCGCCCGGGGCGGAAAGCACTCTTGCGCGTCCGGGCGGGCTCGTGACAGTGTTCCGCGAACATGAACCCCGAAAACATCATGATACTGCATCCAGGCGAAAAAATTCACGTCATCCACAGGCGCTTCATCGAGCAGGAATCACGGCGGCATTTTGTCGGTGTCGTGGAGGCTTATGAGGGGGGATTGGCAAGGGTGACCGGTTTTGTCTGGACGGTGGATCCGACCAAATTCGCGTTCATGCGCCGGCCGGACCAACGGACCCGCATCATCTCCCTGGTGAGCGGGGATGTCCTGGTAAACGTGCTGCCCTCGTCTGTGGATTTGGAAAAGATCGTTTACAAGCAGGACAAGAAGGGCGTGCGGGTCACGGACGGCAGTGACTGGCACCTGGATCTCAGCGAGTTTGCATGGCGGTAGTCCGGCCGCTCCGCGATCATGATCGAGACTGCTGTTTACGACACGCGCGCTTACGACCGCCAGTACCTGGAAGAGGCGCCCGGCCACGAGCGGATTCGCTGGCGGTTTCATGAATTCCGGCTGGGCACGGAAACAGCCGCCACCGTGGACGGGGCGCGGGCGGTGTGCGTGTTCGTCAACGACCGGGTGGACGCGGCCTGCATCCGGGAACTTGCCGGGCAGGGGGTGAAGCTGCTGGCATTGCGTTGCGCCGGGTTCAACAACGTGGATTTGAACGCGGCGAAGGCGGCGGGATTGATTGTGTCGCGTGTGCCCGCCTATTCGCCGCACGCGGTGGCCGAACACGCGGTGGGGCTTCTGTTGACCCTCAATCGCAGGATTCATCGCGCCTACAATCGCGTCCGGGAACACAACTTCTCCCTTCACGGCCTCGTCGGGTTTGACATTGCGGGCAAGACCGTCGGCATCGTTGGCACGGGAAAGATCGGACGCGTTGCCGCCCGGATCTTTCGCGGTTTCGACGCGCGTGTGCTGGCGCAGGACCCGTATCCGGACGCGGAGTGGGCGGCCGGGGCGGGCGTCGAGTACACCACGTTTCCGCGGCTGCTGGCGGAGAGCGACATCATTTCGCTGCATGTGCCGCTGCTTCCGGACACGCTGCATCTGCTGCGGGCGGAGACGCTGGCACAGATGAAAGCGGGCGCGTTCCTGGTGAACACGAGCCGCGGGAAGTTGATCGACACGGGGGCGTTGCTGGAGGCGTTGAAGTCCGGCCGTCTGGGTGGAGTGGCGCTGGATGTTTACGAGGAGGAGGAGGGAATTTTTTTTGAGGATCTCTCGGACCAGGTTTTGCAGGACGACGAACTCTCGCGACTGCTCACGTTTCCGAATGTTTTGATCACCTCGCATCAGGCCTTTTTGACGCGTGAGGCGCTTGGTGAAATCAGCAGGATTACGGTGGCGAACATCCTGAATGTCGCGGACGGAAAACCCTGCCTTGCGGGGACGGAGTTGTAAGAGCCTGTTTCGGCAACGGAAGGGTCCATCGATTTTTGAAACAGGCTCCAATGCCGTCGGCTCCAATTGTGGTTCCCCAAGTGAATGGTTGCGCAATCGGGCGCGCGGGATGGCCAAGAATGAGCTGGCACGGAAACGCCGCCGGGGCAATGCTTCGGTCATGAAAGCAACTTCCAAGACCCGGAAACGTTCCTCGAAGAAGAGCCCGGCCACCGGCAACAAGGGAAAGCGCATGGCCGCCGCTGAAGGTCTGGCGATCAAGACCGTCCTGGTGCCCACGGATTTTTCGGAGAACTCTTTCAAGGGAATTGCGGCCGCGCTTTCGGTGGCTCGTAAATTCAAGGCCGGGATCATTCTTCTGCACGTGATCGAGCCGCGGATGTATCCGGCGGAGTTCGGCTATCTGGCGATGGAGGATGACCGGTTGTCGGAGCTGGCGAGAGCGCAGTTGAAGGAGTTGGCGAAGTCCGCCGGGCTGGGGGCGCGTCTGGAGAAGACGCTGGTGAGATCCGGTCAGGCCTATACGGAGATCACCGCGGCGGCCCGGGGGTTGAAGGCGGATTTGATCGTCCTCAGCACCCAGGGCTTCACGGGATTGAAACGTGCGCTGCTTGGGAGCACGGCGGAGCGGGTGGTGCGACACGCGCGTTGCCCGGTTCTGGTGGCGCGTTGAGAGTTGGCTTCCGATTGGCTCGAAACCACGCGTGACGGGATCAGCTTTGGAAGGCGAGTGACCAGGTGGTCAGGAACAGTGCGATCAGCGCAAGCACGGCCGCCTGGTTCAACGGACGATTGGACAACGGCTCCTCCGGCACGAACGCCAGCACACTTC